>DASRME010000197.1:0-2561 GCA_035648095.1 Atribacterota bacterium
CCTATCCAATTTCTCTGCATAGTTAATACTTTTTCCGGCCATTCTTCTAAAGATTCTATATCATCGAGTAATCTCTGGGCATATTCGGTAATCTTGAAAAACCATTGGGATAACTCTTTTTTAATAACTTCGGAATCACACCTCCAGCATTTTCCCTCTATTACTTGTTCATTAGCTAATACTACATTACAGGAAGGGCACCAGTTAACTACTGCTTTTTTCTTGTAAGCTAATCCTTTTTTGTATAGTTGTATAAATATCCACTGAGTCCACTTGTAGTAATCCGGATTACAGGTGGCTATCTCTCTATCCCAATCATAACTGATACTCATATTAGTTAGAGTATCCTTCATCTTTTGAATATTGTTTTTAGTCCAAATTGAAGGATGAATTTTATTTTTTATAGCAGCATTCTCCGCAGGTAAACCAAAAGCATCCCAACCCATGGGGTGCAGGATATTATATCCTTGAGAATGTTTGTATCTGGCCACTACATCACCGATAACGTAGTTTTTCACGTGTCCCATGTGGGGTTCTCCTGAAGGATAGGGAAACATTTCTAAAACATAATATTTCGGTTTTTTAGAATCGGCATAAGATTTAAAAAAATTATTTTCTGTCCAATATTCCCGCCATTTTTTTTCGACTTCGCTAAAATTATATCTTTCTTCCATCTTTATCTTCCTCCTTAAAAATAAAAATCTCGTCTCGGGTAATTAACTAAATTATCACCAGGGACGAGATTCTTCTCGTGGTACCACCCTTGTTCAGCAGATTTTACATATTATAGTTTGGTGGAGCTGGCGGGAATCGAACCCGCGACCTCCTCCACGCCAAGGAGGCGCGCTCCCAACTGCGCTACAGCCCCACATTATCTACTCTCATTAAACAATTAACGCTTGTCAACGTTGTAAACTAAAATTAAATTAAAATTTTAATTAATTTTTTATTTACAAAACTTGAAGGCGAGTTTAAAGGCGTTTTATCAGCTTTCACCGGATGCCGATTCTCTTTTTAAAAACATACCTTTCAGTCCTTCGCTCTGTCTTTTTCTTATTTATTTCGATTTAAGTATAATTGAAAAAAAAATAAAAGTCAATTGGTTATCGAGATTACCTCAACGTCTACAAAGCCTCCCTTGATTTCAATATCTAGTTCCGCAGCAGCCTCGTCATATTCCGGACTAATATAGGTCTGATCATTTGTTTTTATAAATCCCCTAATATCTAATTTTACAGCCGGAAAACGTTTAATCATTATTTTAGTTCCAACAGTTGAAGGTATCTTTAAAATTATTTTAGCTGCCCCTGCATCGATGTTAACTTTTGATTTTATAGTCAATTTACCTGAAAAATCAAAGAAATAGCTCCCTGCTCCCCCGGTAAAATTCATTTCACTAAAATTTGCATTAGCTAAACCCAACATTTTTATAGTAGAAGCACCGGTCTTTACACTAATATTTTTTAAATTTATAAGATTAGGCTGATTAAATAAAATATTGGTTTTACCGGCTCCTGAGTTGAGATAAAAATTTTCTATCTGCAAATTAGTCAGGTCAATATCTCCACTATAAGTCGCAGTGTTGATATATAATTGCAGAGGGATACCGGAAGGTAATTCCAAATGCCAACTATTTTTATAGGGAAATGGTAAATCAAGGTCTTTCTTAATACTTTGCGATAGATTTAAAATACCGGTTTCCCCTAATATTTCATACTGGATATTGGGCTTTAAGATGCTTTTATCACATTGAAAATTTCCTACAAATACATCTTCTTCTCCGGAAATTAAGTCCAGCTTTCCTGCCCCAAATTTTATAGTCATTTTTAATGAATCTACTTCTTCTAAAGGAATGACTCTATTTTCCCCATTTTCTTCATCTGCCATTGATTCATAAGCGATAACAAAGAAGATAAGGAAAAGAAAAATTAATAAAATATGATTCTTTTTAGTTTTAAATTTCAAAATAATCATCCTTTTAATAAAGACAAATAAAGTGCAGGACAATTTGCTTTGCCCTGCACTTATAGAAACGTTTCTTATAATTTTTAGTAGTCATTTAACTTTAATTTATACTTTCTTCTATTCTCCTGCAAAATACCATATCAAATATGCTATCGCTCCAATGATTGCTGCCCACCAATACCAAGCTAAATCTGCCATATTATTACACCTCCCTCTTTTTTATAATATTTTACTCGTATAAATCGATAAATAAGTTTATCTTTATATAAGATATACTATATCTAATTTGAAAATCCTTCTTTTTATTAAAAAATATATTTATTTTTTTTAAGAATTATTTTTTCTCTTCCTCTTCTTCTTTAGTTTGAGCAATTATTTCCTGTACAATATTAGCAGGAACTTCTTCATAATGAGAAAATTTCAAACTAAAAGTCCCTCTACCCTGAGTAATTGACCTTAAATCAATAGCGTATTTAAAGACCTCTGATTGAGGAATTTTAGCTTTAATAATTTGTTTCCCGCTGGAAGATTCTTCCATGCCCATTATCTTCCCTCTTTTGCTGTTTAAATCTCCAATTATATCACCCATATATTCC
>DASRME010000198.1:0-4090 GCA_035648095.1 Atribacterota bacterium
GTATTTAACAAATAAAATACCGCAATAAGTAATGTATAATTAGTAATAACTTGCGGTTTACAGGTTTCGAGTTACCAGTTTATAGAAAGCTTAAAGCGCATAGGAAATATATTAATATACGCACTTTTAATGAACTGTAAACCGATAACCAAAAACTAACAACTTACATTCAATGCTAAGGACTAATTAATATTTTACTTTCATTAAAAATAGCCCTTTAGCAGGGACAACTTTACCTGCCATTTTTCTTTTTTTAGCTTCCAGTATATTCTTTATCTCCAAATAATTTATCTTCTCATTGCCTACTTCCAAGAGAGTGCCGACAATGGTGCGAACCATTTTATATAAAAAAGCATCTGCCTCAAGGTGAAAACAAAATATATTTCCTTTCTTGATTATGTCTATATCTTTAATAGTCCTTATCCAATTCTCAATTCTACTCCCCGAACAGGCAAAAGATTTAAAATCGTGCTCTCCTTGTAAAAATTTACTGGCCTTTTTCATCTCTTCCAAATTTATATTCTTATAAACACAATATACATAATTTTTAAGAAAAATAGGCAGGTAGTTATTATTTTGATTACAATTTAAGACATAATAATGATAAATTTTACTAACTGCACTATAGCGAGCGTGGAAATTATTATCTACCCTTTCTGCTTTCTTAATCCTTATATCTAAAGGTAATATGCGATTAAGAATAAACGGTAACTCCACCAAAGGAATAGAGCTGTTAGTTTTATAATTGGCTACTTGCCCTAATGCATGTACTCCCGCATCGGTCCTTCCAGAGCCGTTAAGGGATATTTTTTCTTGGGTAATCTGGGATATTTTTTCTTCCAAAATTCCCTGTATGCTTAAAAAAACTTTTTGCCTTTGCCAACCATAATATTCGGTTCCTTCATATTCTATGGTAAGTTTTATATTAATCATTTTTTTCCTTTTGTTAGCTGGTTAATTAAATTGCTGATTAGTTATTTAATTTAGTCGTTAGCATTAGGTACGGGTTTTCAGTTATCGGTTTACAGTTTATAGCTCATCAAAAATACATATGATAGTTTAAATTCCTACGCACTTTGAGCTTTCTATAAAACTTGTAACTCGAAATTTTAAATCTATACTTTATTACTCAATATATTACTTGTTCCTGTATTTTATTCGAGATCCGAATTTATTCCAAGTAACTAGTAAACTGGCCCGCTCTCTACACTATATACTCGATACTATATACTAATTTTGCTTCTGGTTTTCTTCTTCAATTTTTTAACTAACTAAACACACTAAACGCAATCTTTCTTTCACGCGATACTCCATAGGCAATGCTAATTTAAAACATTACAGTTACTATAATTGTAATAACTATAGTTAACATAAAAGTTAGTATATCAGCTTTTTTGATTTTTAGTTCCCTGTAATGAGTCCTTCCTTCTCCTCCTCTATAACATTTGGCTTCCATTGCAATGGCTAATTCATCAGCACGCCTAAATGCATTAACAAACAAAGGTATCAAAATAGGAATTAAATTTTTTGCTCGGTTAAAAATATTTCCACTTTCAAAGTCTGCTCCTCGAGATATTTGAGCTTTCATTATTTTTTCTGTCTCTTCTAATAGAGTCGGAATAAATCTCAATGCGATAGTCATCATCATAGCTATTTCATGAGCGGGCATGCCTACAAATTTAAAAACAGATAATAACCTTTCTATTCCATCAGTTAAAGATATAGGAGAGGTAGTCAGGGTAAGAAGAGAAGTAGTTAAAATTAAGATAAATAGTCGAAAAGAAATAAGCAACCCTTTTATCAATCCCTCCTGAGTTATTTTCAAAAAGCCGAACTGGTAAATTACTTTTCCTTCAGTCATAAAAAGATGAATTATCAGTGTAAATATTATGATAAATAGCAGGGGACGCAAACCCATCAATACAAATTTTGGATGTACTCTAGAAACTATAATACTAATGATCACAAAACTTCCCAAAATTAAATATCCTAAATATTCTGTTATTAGAAATAAGCTTACAATGATAGCCAAACAACTCAATATTTTTATTCTGGGATCCAAATTATGAATCAAAGAATCCCTTGGGATATACTGACCTAAGCTAATATTCCTTAATATTTTCATTTTTTCCCATTTTCTTAATAATTTAATATATTACACTGTTTAAACATCTATCTCTTTGTTAATTTTTTTTAACACTTCTCTTTCGGCATCATCTACAGTTAATACTCCGGTATATACATCTTTTCCTTTTGCTTTTAATTGATGCATGCACTCAGTTACCTGCGGAAGTCCTAAGCCCACCTTCATTAGATCATTAGCATGCTTTTCAAAAATATCCCGAGGAGCACCGTCCATAATTATCTCTCCGCGATGCATTACTAAAAGACGATTTACTGTTTCAGCAATTTTTTCCATATTGTGCGAAACTAAAACCACACCCATCCCAAAATTATGATGTATTTTTTTTATCTCAGATAATATATTATCTCTTCCCTGCGGATCGAGATTGGCGGTAGGCTCATCTAAAATCAACATTTTTGGTCTAATAGATAGTATGCTGGCTAAGGCAACACGTCTCATCTCCCCTCCACTTAAAGAAAATGGAGAACGTTCTGCATAGGCATTATAATCAAGGTCGACCATCTTTAGGGCTTCCCGAACTCTTTTTTCAATTTTTTCCTCTGGTAAACCTAATTTCCCTGGACCAAAAGCTACTTCTTGATAAATTGTTTCTTCAAATAATTGATTCTCGGGATACTGAAATACTAAACCTATTTTTTGTCTTACTAACTTAAGGTTTGCTCCTTTTTTATTTAAATCAATTCCTTCGACGTAAATTTTACCAGAAGTTGGTGTAAGTAAACCATTAAAATGCTGAATTAAAGTCGTTTTCCCGCAACCAGTATGTCCAATTAGACCAATAAATTCACCTTTATCAATATCTAAATTGATATTTTTTAATACTTCTGTCTCGAAGGGCATTCCCAAACTATAGGTAAAGCATAGATTTTCTAAATGTACAAACATAAACTTTTCACCATATCATCAACTTTTAATGTGTGAGGAGATATATTTATTCCTCTTTTATTCAGTCTTAGGGCAAGTTCGGTTATTTGAGGAACATCCAATCTTAATTGTTTTAAAGTATCTATTTGAACAAACACCTCCTCAGGTTTTCCCAATAGAGCAATTTTTCCTTTATCTAATGCGATTACCTGACTGGACTCAACCGCCTCCTCCATTAAATGAGTAATATAAATTATGGTAATATTCTCTTCTCGATTTAACTTCTTAACAATATCTATAACCTCTCTTCGGCCTCGCGGATCAAGCATTGCAGTAGGTTCATCTAAAACCAAATAGGAAGAATGTAAAGCAATTGCACCAGCAATAGCTATTCTTTGTTTTTGCCCGCCTGAAAGTAAATGAGGTTCACTTTTTTTATACTCTTCCATTTCTACAACTTCTAAAGCCCAATCAACACGTTCTCTCATAAGTTGTGTGTTTATTCCAATATTTTCTAAACCAAAAGCTATATCATCTTCTACTGTAGTTGCAATAATCTGATTGTCTGGATTTTGAAATACCATGCCTACTTTTCGTCTTATTTCCCATACTTTGTTTGTATCTCGGGTATTCATTTTATCTACCCAAACATCTCCAGTAGTGGGAAGCAGTAAGCAATTCATATGTTTAGCTAAAGTAGATTTTCCCGATCCATTAGAACCTATAATAGAAATAAAATCACCATTTTTTATTTCTAAATTAATAGAATCCAAGGCTTTTATTTGATCTTTTTTATTATAATTATATATATGACTTAGACTTTCTATTTTAATCAAAATGTTCACCACTTATAATATAGTATATAGTATATAGTAAAGAAGTAAAGAGATAGGATACAGAATCTATATTCCAACATCTCGTGATTCGTATCTCGCTAAGAATTTAATTAGCTAGTTAGAATTTCCTGGTTAGATGATTAAGAAAATATAATGAAGAAATCAGGAGCCAATTAGTATATAGTATCAAGTATATAGTATATAGTGAAGAGGATTAGCCAGTTTATCGGTTACCCGGGACAAA
>DASRME010000199.1:0-2456 GCA_035648095.1 Atribacterota bacterium
CTGTTATCTCCTTTATAATCCCAAAAAATTAAAAAGTCCAAGTAACTTTGCAGACATAGATAAGATTGCTATAACAATAAATACTCTAATCCATTTATCTCCCTTACTCACCGCAAAATTACTCCCTAAATATGCACCCAGGGCATTCCCGATGGATACAATAAGGCGTGTAGTGCTTAGATTTTCCCCTTTAATTTCTTTTAAAAATTTTTTCTCCGGGCGAGTAAGAATCAAAACCAGGACTACAATCATAATGACCGCTAATATCTTTTGGAATAATTCTTCAGGAATAGATATGGCAAGCCTTGCCCCTAAAAGAGAACCAAAAACCGCCGGAATAGCCAAAGTGATGCCTAACTTTGGGTAGAAAAATCCTTTTCTACGAAAATTGCTCACACCTACAACATTCTGAACTATCAAGGCAATACGATTAGTACCATTTGCTACCGCTGCTGGTAATCCTAAAAAGATAAGCATCGGCAAAGTAAGCAAGGAACCTCCTCCTCCTAAAGTATTCATAAATCCTGCTACAACACCAGTTACCAAGATCAATCCCACCTGTAATATCTCCATTAATATCTCCTTATTTTTTCAACTTTTTTATCATAGTAAATTTTATTAGCATGTCCTTACCATCACTAAACACTCTTGGCTTTTATACATTTTAAAGATTTTTTAATCTTTGCCATATTGATTGAAAAATACCTTATCATACTCCAAATCTCCTTCTTGTCTCGGCAGCTTGGTTCCTTCTGGATATCCCACTCCAACCATTGCCAAGACACGCCTGTTATCTGGAACTGACAATATATTTCTTATATATTCCTCAGCATCTATGGTGTCAGAATATTTTCTTTTTCTAATTTGTATCCAACATGCCCCCAAGTCAAGTGCTTCAGCTGCTAATAAAATAAAAGTAGCAGCTATAGAAGCATCTTCTATCCATACATCAGACTTAGTTGGGTCAGCAGTGACAACAATTCCCAAGGGCGCATTAGCTAAAAATGTTGAACCATGTGGTTTTGATTGGGATAATTTTGCTAATAATTCCTTATCGTTTACAAAGATAAATTCACAAGGATAGCTGGCTTTTGATGATGGGGAAAATAATACTGCCTTCACAAGTTTTTCAATTTTATCTTTTTCTATTTCCTGTTCCTTATACTTTCTTATACTCTTTCTATTTTTTATCAAAGAGAAAAACATGATCACCCTCCGTTAATATTTTTTTGTATGAATGCAAGTCATCTGATACATCGTTTATATTTTACAATTTTTATTGTACTAAAACCAATATTTTAATACAAATTTCTGGTCATTTATAAATTAAAAATACGCATCAGGTTAATTATTTTACAAATTGTTATACAGATTGTAGATTTCTTAAAAGATTTTTTATGGTTAACTAAAAATTAATAAAAAAATGTAATGGGGAAGCCTTGTAAAATAAAGGTTTTAGAGGCAGGTAATGGGAATCCAATATTTTTTATCACATAAAACATCTCTTATTGTTCACGATAAAGCGTCCTCGTATTCACAAAATGTCATTCCACCCTCAATAAATATCCATTATTTTTTAACCAATCTTTATGTTCTTTATATTCAGGGTTTAAGATTCCCACTTTATTCCAAAATGCTTTTGAATGATTTTTCATCTCAAGATGCACGAGCTCATGAAGAACAACAGAATCTATAATAGATAAGGGAGCCATAATTAATCTCCAGGTAAAATTTAGATTACCTTGGTGGGAGCAAGAGCCCCATCTCTTTCGTGCATTGGTGATTTTTATTTTATTGTATTTAAATCCTCTTTTTTGTGCATACAATTTAACCCTTTGGGATATTGTTTCATATGCCCTCTTCTTATACCAAATAACAAAAAGATTCTTCGCATAGGATAAATATTTTTTTGAAAGTAAAAATTCATCTTTAAAATCCAGTAGAATTTCTTGATTATCTACCAGCTTTAAATGATAATAATTTCCCAGATAAAGGAATTTTTCTCCATTGATAAATTCTTTTTTATTAAATTTCAAATTCCTTATTTGTACTTCTTTTTGTATTTTCTGCAATCGATCTGTATGTTTTAAGACAACTTTATTGAGCATTTTTTCGCTGATATTAAAAGGCGCCCTTACTATTAATGCGGCATCGTCATTTATATACATAGCAATGCTTTTTCTCTTTGAACGTATTATCTTTTCAATTTTTATAATTTTGCCTCCTGAGGGAGCTACCTCTTTTCAAAGAAAAAATACTATGTTTTATATACTATTCTACACATAATTTCATGTCGAATATGAAAATACCGTAGTATCGAGTATCGAGTATCAAGTATCAAGTTAAGAAAGAGAAAGAAAAGATAGAAAAAAGTAACATTCTTCTTTTTCTCTTACTGCCCCACTAAAGTTTACACTAAATACTATTCACTAACGACTATTTTACTCTTTTTTAGT
>DASRME010000200.1:0-2780 GCA_035648095.1 Atribacterota bacterium
GTGTAGGGCAGATTCATCGGTAAAAAAGCCACATCAATCCCCTGTAGTGTTTTCATCTCGGGAATATTCTCGGCATCACCAGCCACATAGACACGTTTATCACCAAAAGTCAGAATATATCCGTTCCCTGGACCCTTGGGATGGAAGAGTTGACCATTATCACGCTTATGGATCATATTGTATGCCGGTATTGCCTCATACTTTATCCCTTGAATGATTTGAACATCCCCATTCTTCATCACTATACCTCCGGAAATCTTCCTGGCACAAGTTTCCGTAAGAATCAATTTGGTTTGATTGGTTCGTAATATTTTGATAGCTGATAAATCAAAATGATCGCTATGCTCGTGGGTTATTAAAATAATATCTGCTTTGGGAAGTGTGGAGTAATCTGCCAGCTCACCGGCAGGATCAATATGAATGACTATTCCATTAAAGCTAAAGATCAAGCTCGCATGCCCGATGAAAGTAATCTTCAGGTCACCGCCGGATGTGGTGATATTATCTGTTTCAAAATGAGTCTGAGCATTGGCTAAACCCGAAATATATCCAAAGACCACCAGGATTAAAATAAGTTTAAACATCTTTTTCCCTCCTTATTAATTAAATTAATAATTTTATTTCTATAAAATCTAAACAAACAAATAAGTTGAAAAGTATGAGTTTATCAGATATTTATCTCCGTAAGCTCTTCTATTATAATTACTTTTTATCACACCAGCATAAAAATTTCAATGATCATTTTTTCCACCCTCCTCTGTTATAGTCGTTTAATGAGATTAATTTGATATCTAATTCAGAATATTTTTAAACTTTTTAGTTTCCGGAATAAACATTTTATTTCTTTTTTTCTCCCTCATTTTCAGCCCTTAAAGAGGTAAATAAAAAAATAGAACGCCATTGCTAATGATAAAGACAGTCGGATAAAAACTGCTATAATACTTCCGATAAAAGTGGCTAGGCCGGCTTTCAGGGCCATCGAGTTTTCCTTGCCGGCAATAAGCTCTCCTATAGTTGCACCAATAAATACGCCTAAAATCATTCCAAAAGGAGGGAAAAAGATAGTGCCGGCTATCATCCCTATGATTGCCCCCCAAATTCCATATTTGGTAGCGCCGTATAATTTTGCTCCCAGTAGAGGGAGAAAATAATCTATCAGGGAGACGATAACAGTTAAGACAGCAAACCTGACCAAGAAACTTGTACTAAAAACAGGTTCTTCTTTGGCAAATTGGAGTAATATAAGGGCGGCATAACTAAGGGGCGGTCCGGGAAGTGCGGGAAAAATACAGCCAATTATTCCTATAATAGTACAAATTATTCCTGCTAAAATTAAAATAAATTCCATCACCATCAGTACTCCTTCTTTTTATCTTTTAGAATATCATGTTTTTTGCATATTTAGAAAAAACTTAATCTCGGTATAAAGTTGCAGAATCTACATTAAAAATTATTTAAACAAAATCTTGTAGTATTGTTAACTTGATAGTATTATTTAATTATATGATATGCCATAATTCTAACATAGATACAATTTATTGAAAAAGTTTTTATCAGTATATTAGACTGTAATATGGGCATGAGGTAAATATAATCAAATGAAAAATTTAGAAAACGAGAGAAATATTTTAAAAACACAAACTCATTCACTAAAAACTCAGACCTTGGGTGAGGAAATCGCCAACAGCATTACTCACAGCGTTGGCGTTGGTTTAAGTATCGCCGCTCTGGTCATTTTGGTAGTTTTTGCCAGCCGGCGTGGTGATGCTTGGAGAATAGCGAGTTTCAGTATATATGGAACCACCCTGTTCTTGCTTTATCTATCTTCCACCCTTTACCATGGCTTTGTAAACCCCAAAATAAAAAATATTTTCAGAATTCTAGACCATTCAGCAATCTATCTGCTTATTGCGGGAACTTACACACCTATTACCCTTACGCTGATGAGAAGCGCCTGGGGATGGGCTCTTTTCGGGCTGGCCTGGGCAATGGCAATAGCAGGGATTATTGTCACTGCACTCCTTCTGGATAAACTGAAAGTTTTATTGGTATCATCTTATGTAGTTATGGGATTACTTGTTTTTATTGCCATAAAACCAATGATGCAGATGCTCCCCCGGGGAATGATTGCCTGGCTTTTTATCGGAGGAGCTTGCTATATTTTAGGCATAATATTTTATTTATGGAAAAGATTGCCTTACCATCACACCATCTGGCATCTATTTGTACTGGCAGGCAGTATTTCCCATTTTTTGGGCATATTTTTCTATCTCACTTAAATATCTTGCTTTTACAGTCGTGATGCTTTCAAAATTCAAGCTTTATTTGTCCTGTCCCTTCCTCTTCTTGTGATTTTATATATCTTCGGATCACTTCTTGCTTTATCAATATAATTGACAATTATAAAAAACTAGAATATAATTCACAAATAAAGAAGATTAGGTTCTCCTGCCGGGGATAGTCTAAAACAGGCAGTATGCGGATGCTATAGGACTACTCAAATACTGTTAATAGACTGGATAAACATGGGAATCCGCATCTTCTTTTATATTGTGATTTTTTCGGATTAATAAATAATTTGTTTCAAAAATTAAGACATAGAGATAAAAAACTGAAATGTTGAGTAAAAAGGGAGAATCATATGATGTTTTCCGGCAAAGAAATTGAGAACATAAAGGGACTTTCTGAAAAAGAGGTTTCCGAGAGATTACGTCAACATGGCTACAACGAAATTCCTTCTCAAAAGAAACACAATATTTTTTCAATATTTTTTAATGTTG
>DASRME010000201.1:0-2327 GCA_035648095.1 Atribacterota bacterium
GTTTAAAGAGTTAGTTAGTTAAGGTGAATTAATATTTAACTAGTTAACCGGGTAACCAGATAATTTCTAACCAGTTAACGACTAATTTAATTGGTCAATTGGTCAATCGGTGAATTGGGAAATTGGTAAATTGGAGAATTGGGAAGTTGAAAAAATATTTATTTAAAAACAATGCTTTAATAATTTTTATTATATTAATTGTTATCACTATTTTTATAATGACTATAGACTACCATGGGAAAATGTATCTGAAGTGGGTAGAAAGTATCGGATTAAACCTTTTTTCTCCCATTAATCGGGGAATAAGTTTAGTAGCTGACAATACAAAAAACTACTTAAGGGCTGTGGCTGAATTTAAGGTAGTAAAAGAAGAGAACAAAGAGCTAAAAGATAAAATTGAAATGACTTATCAGGAAAATGCTATATTAAAAGAAAAATTGATAGCTTATGATAGGTTAAAAAAATTATTAGAACTTAAAGAGTCTTTTTCTTATGAAATGATACTCTCTTTGGTAATTAGTCGAGAACCTGGAAATTGGTTTAATAGTATAATTATTGACAAGGGAACAGCTGATGGAGTAGAGAAAAACATGGCAGTAGCAACTTATCGCGGATTAGTAGGCAGGGTAGTTAGTGTTGATTCCAACACCGCAAAAATATTGTTAATATTGGATCAAAGAAGTGCTGTGGGAGGCATGATTCAGAGATCAAGAGACATAGGGGTAGTGAAGGGAAGCGAAAGTAATTATTGCTATATGGAATATCTTTCCCATGATGCTGATGTGAAAATAAATGATGTGGTAATCACTTCCGGATTAAGCAGTATTTTTCCCAAAGGAATTGTTATTGGTAAAATAGCAGGAATAAAAAAGGAAAGCCATGATTTATTTCAAGAGGTAATAATAAGGCCAGAGGTGGATTTTACTAAATTAGAGGAAGTATTTGTAGTAAAAAAATCTGAGTAGAATTCGATTGAGACGCCTGTCCTACTTTGAACACAATATATCACGTCTCCATTCCCGAATTCTGATTTTCTTAACACTATACTCGATACTAATTAAAAGGAGGAATCATTATTTACAAAGTAATAAAATTAGAGAATGGTTTAAGGATTTTAGTAGAAGAAATGCCCTATATGAAATCGGTAGCTATTGTTTTTGGAATAGGAGCCGGGTCAAGGTACGAAGCAAAGAAACACCAAGGAATTTCTCACTTCATCGAGCATATGCTATTTAAAGGAACCAAAAAAAGGAAGGATACCCTGGAAATATCCCAGGTTATAGAAGGTATTGGCGGAGAAATAAACGCCTCTACTTCCAAAGAGATAACTCATTTATATGCTAAAGTGCCGCAGGAACATTTTAAAATTGCTTTTGATGTGTTGGCTGATATAATAGCAGATTCTCTAATAAGAGAAGAAGATCTTTATAAGGAAAAAAAAGTAATTATTGAGGAAATTAAAAAATATCAGGACATACCAGAAGAATTAGTAGAAATATTACTTGACAAAATAATGTGGAAAAATCATCCTTTGGGTAGATCTATTCTCGGAAATGAAAAAAGTGTAATCAACATCCAAAGAGAAGATATTTTATCATATATAAATAGGTTTTATCGTCCAAATAACTTAGTAATAAGTGTTGCGGGTAATATTAAGATAGCAGAAGCAGTTCTGCAGATCGAAAAATATTTTAAAAGAGCCGAAAAGGGTAAAATCGAAAACTATCTTCCCATGAAGGGCAAACAGAAAAACGCTCAAGTAGGAATAAAATTTAAAAAAAGCAACCAGACGCATCTTTTTTTTGGGTTTCCGGGCATTTCTCGGCTAGATCCCAATAAATACTCTCTGGATTTATTAGATATAATATTAGGTTTTGGATTAAGTTCTCGACTCTTTCAAGAGATAAGAGTCAAAAAAAGCTTAGCCTATGATATTCATTCATTTGTTCAGTATTTTAATGATACCAGTGCTTTTAATATTTATGCCGGCATCGATTCAAGTAAACTAAAGAACACTATTCAAACAATTTTAGAGGAGCTTAATAAAATAAAGGACAATAATTTAAAAGAAGATGAATTAAGAAAAGCAAAAGAAATGTACAAAGGTGCACTATCCTTAAGTTTGGAGAGTACTTTAAGTAGGGCATTTTGGTTGGGGGATAGGATTCTTTTATATGGTGTAACTTCAACTTTTGATGAAATAAAAAGAAAAATCGAGGAAGTAAAAGTGGAAGATGTTCAAAGAATGGCTCAAAATATTTTTACTGAAGATAAAATAAATTTATCTATTGTTGGCCCCTTCAAAGAAAAGAATAAAGAAGAGTATA
>DASRME010000202.1:0-2618 GCA_035648095.1 Atribacterota bacterium
CTTAATTTCCTTAATCAAAATTCCCTTTTTGCTGCACGCCTTCATAACAGCTTCTCTCCTATTTTTACTAAGTTCAATAGAAAAACAATCACGACTTACAGCAACTATCCCAAGTTTTACTTCAGGAATGTTAATCATTTAAATCCTCCCTTAAAGTACTATTTTTTTTATTAATTACATAACCTTACTTAATTTAATAATTCCTCTGCCTTTTCTATAATTGCTTGAGGGGTCAAACCATAATAATTAATTAATTCTTCGTAATTACTTGCCGATTGGCCAAATTTATCATTAATGCCAACTCTTTTAACTTTCACTAATTCATCACTAAGTACCTCACAAATTGCTCCACCAAGGCCGCCTATAATACTATGTTCCTCTGCAGTAATGACTCCCTTTACATCCTTAGCATATTCTTTTACTTTATCCACATCTATCGGTTTAATCGTACTTACATTTATTACTCGAACTGAAATACCTTTATCTTGAAGTATTTCCCTGGCTTGCAATGCCTGATAAACCATAAATCCAGTAGCAAATATAGTAATATCTTTACCGTCAGCAATTTTGTATATCTTTCCAATTTCAAATGATTCATCCTCATCGGTTAAAACTGGTAAGTCATTTCTGTTAATTCTGATATATACAGGACCTTGATATTCAACAACTGCTCTTACAACTTTCTTCATCTCAACAGCATCCACAGGACTGATAATTACCATGTTAGGGATAGAACGCATGATAGCTATATCCTCAACCGATTGATGAGTTGCGCCATCCCCATAATCAGATAATCCACAACTTGAACCAATTATTTTGACATTTAGCTTAGGTAAAGCTACACCCTGTCTTATTTGATCATAGGGCCGTCCAGTAGCAAATACAGCAAAAGTATTAACAAACGGAATCTTACCTGTCAATGATAACCCTGCTGCAGTAGAAATCATATTCTGTTCTGCTATACCCATCTCAAAAAATCTTTCTGGGAATTCCTTTGCAAAATAACATGACATAGTTGAACCTCTTAAATCGGCATCAAGGACAACTATCCTTTCATCTTTTCTTCCTAATGCTACTAATTCCTTTCCATATGCTTCTCGCAAATTACTTTTTTTAATCATATTAATTCACCTCACAATTCTAAATTATCTATATCAAAATTCGCTTTTCTAAATTGCTCTGCGGTAAGTGCTGCATTATGAAAGCCAGTAACGTTCTCAGCAAATGATATTCCCTTACCTTTTACAGTTTGAGCTATAATAACAGATGGGGTTCCTTTAATCTCATCCACAGAATCTAATGCCTCAACTATCTCTTTCATATTATGACCATCAATCTCAAAACTTTTCCAACCAAAGGCATCAAATTTGGATTTAATATCACCAATATCATATATTTCTTTTATCGGCCCACTCGCTTGCAGTTTGTTACGATCTATAATAGCTACAAGATTATCTAATTTATAAACACTTGCTGCAGTAATAGCCTCCCAGACTTGTCCCTCATTTAGTTCTCCATCACCTAAAATAACATAAACCCTATAATCACGTTTATCAAGTTTCCCTCCCAAAGCTATTCCTACTCCAACAGATAACCCCTGAGCTAAAGACCCCGTATTAGCCTCGATACCAGGAGTCCTTATTTCTGGATGTCCCTGTAATATAGAACCAAAGGTTTTTGTTGTTTTAAGTATTGATTTAGGGAAATAACCACATTCAGCTAAGGCTGCGTATTGTGCTAAAACAGAATGTCCTTTACTTAAGATTAATCTATCCCTATCAGGATTTTCTGGATTATCACAACTATGATTCATCTTGTAAAAATACAGAGCTGTTACCAAATCAGCCAAAGACATTGATCCTCCAACATGTCCTTTTTTGTTAATACCTATACATTCCAAAATTCCCTTCCTGACTATCTTTGCTTTTTGTTTTAACTCGTTTATTTTATTAATTTTCATAAAGATCACCTCAAGAATTAATATAAAAATCTAATTTGCTAAAATAACCTTGATCAATTTCCCATTTTTGTTATTCTTAAATCCTTCAAAAACTCTTTTACCACTTTTGGTCTTCCTTCTAACCCAATAGGTAAATACTTAGTCGATAATGGTAAAGAACATACTAATCATAGGTCTAAACCTAAACATATGCAGAAGAGAATCTTAAATCAAAATAGAACTAGACGTGGAAAAATTAAGCCAAAAAATCCTTCGGGAAAAATAAAAAAAATAACTATTATATTTATATCATTAATTTTCCTGATTTAATAAGAATAAATTTTTCACCATTTTTTTTATTAATTGTTACGGTAGGAGTTTTCACTATATTATCGAAATGAAAGGTTTCTCCCCTTTCTACGCCTAGTCCTTCTGAATTACCCATAGCAAAATGTACTCCGCCAGATACTTTTTCACAATTTGAAATATTATCATCAAATCTTGCCCAATCATTGCTTCCGATAGAAAACTCCGCTATCCATATACCTTTAAAATCGCATAGACGTTCATCAGATTTTTTTATTCTATTTAACAATCTTTTTAAAAATTCCTTATTTCCCTCAACATTTATCACTCTCCCGTCTTTAAAATCCCAGCTAACAGGATTAGAAGGTTCTCC
>DASRME010000203.1:0-2023 GCA_035648095.1 Atribacterota bacterium
AAAAATCTCTTATCATTAAGATAAGAAGCTACGGCCTTGGAGCCAACAATGATATTTTTCTTCTGTTGGTTTTTTACCTCTTCCACATCTTCGCCTTTTAGCCAATTAAGGAAGGGATTCCTTCCTATCCAGCCCAGACAGGTATAATACATTCTATCTTTTATCGATTTATCTTTTTTTATATCCGGTACTTCAGGATAATTTCCAAAGGTATTATGGAATATTTTGGTATCTATATCGATACATTTCTTATCGCTCTTTTTTAATTTAACTCCCAGGAGGGTATCCTCTCCTCGAGATAGAACATTCTCGCCGTTTACATTATACACTGTAGAAAAAAAAGGAGGTAATTCTTTCAGGGCGCTTAGTTTAATTGCGACATTTCCTCCTAAAATTTTATTTGTTGCAAACACTTTTCGCTTTTTATCATGATCTAAATTGAGACAATTATGTTCATCTGAATTTTTTAAAAATTCATAAGCAGCTTCTTTTTGTAAACCAATAAATAATTCCCTCATCCCGGTAAAGCTCATGGGTGGAATAATGTAATACCCGGAGTAATCACTGGTGGTAATAATAACTTCTTCTTTCTTTAGATATTCCAAATGTCTTCCGATAAAATCTATCTCATTTTCTCTTACTTCATCGTTTTCTTTTACCAATACTCTGGGGTAAACATCAGTATCGATAAAAATTAATGCTTCTGTAGCGCTCAACAAAGCTCTAATTAAGGCATAATTTCTATTTAAACCATAAGGCACTAATCCATTCTTTTTTAAGGTGCGGCAATTGAGTAAAATATCTATATTTTTTACAGATAGACCCATCTTTATTAACTGTTCTTTTATCTCCGGGGCATCATTTATCTTTAGCAGAAAGACTTTGACTTTTTTTTCCAAACTTTCTATCAGCTGAAAATCGCAACCATGGGAATAGACAATGATTATACTGTAAATTTTATGATTATGTTTTGAAGCATTTCTTAAAAACTCATCTATAGGTTCCAAAGAATTAAAATCTTTAGTTATTACTCCAATTGAAACTTTCATCAAAACACCACCTTCGATAATCCTAAAAGTAATTATTTTATAATTAATTGTACCCCCTAATTCTTAAACCTATTCCCTATTGGTTACTGCTTTGACCTCCTGTTTGCCTATCCATTTCTTTTAGATAATTTACGTAACCTGAGCCTAATTCAGTAATAGAAAAAATATCCCCTTCTCTTCGAGCAAATTCTAAATCAAGAAGGGCGTATAGTATTGCCTCCCGTTCTGTATGATCAGATATTTTAGACTTCCAAAAATTATCAAATTCTTCTCGACTGACTGATTTGGATTTATGAAGCCAGAATAAAACATATTTCGCGTATAAAACCAGATAGGTATCGGCAAAGAGAAATCGCCATTGGATATTTTCTTCTTGCAATTTTCGAATATGTTTAGCCATCTCTTCTTCTCTTAAAACAGCGGAGTCTGTATCTTGAATTTCATTATTTAATATATTGTCCCGCTTGGAGTCGTAATAATGGGTTAAATCACCAATGTTAATATCTGGCACTGAACCGAGAAACTGTTCTTGCCTGGACTGTTGAGAATTGTGTTGTCCTGACTTTTTAGCAGAAATAAACTCTTCAAAGAACTTATAAATGGGCTTATCGAATAAGAATATACTGAGAACCAGATACACCATGATCAAGGCAACCCAGGAATTAGTTATTTCTGGCCACGATGGTTTAACCGGCCACCAGACTAATAGAAGAATACTGGCTATCACAATCAATAAGATAAATAAAACAACTGCAAAGATAATTCTTTGCATATTTAAAGTGTCTATTTTTTCTTTTAAATTAATTTTATTCATCTATCTTGTTTACCTCCTTAATAGAAGAATTCGACAAAAAAGAAAAAACTCCTTTTTATTTTGAAAAAATATTGCAAGTTTATAATTTTTGAGGTTAACGGTTTTTTGTTTTTACTCATCATCTTGAAGCAACATTTTTTTATTGCATTTAATATATTTC
>DASRME010000204.1:0-4190 GCA_035648095.1 Atribacterota bacterium
TATATATGCTAATCAGTAAAACCGGTGATTATAGCTTTTGGGATGTTGTCTTTTATCCTTTACACTTTTTATTTTTTTTAATAGTGTTTCTGAGTTCTATTTTTAAAAAATTCATTCTAAGATCTGTTACCTGGAAAGGAAGAAAAATAAATGTATAGCCTTCTGGCAATTGTTTTACAGTTTCTATCTGGTTCAGTCATGTATTCATATCTATTAGCAAGACTTATAAATGTTGATTTGCGTAAGGTCGGAGATGGGAATCCAGGTTCCTTAAATCTCTGGCGAGCCAAAGGGATGAAGGTTGGTATGATTGCATTGATATTGGAATATTTTAAAGGAACCTTTCCGCTATTTTTGTTTGTGATAACTGGTGTTGTTCAAGATGAATATTTAATTGCCATTGCTGCTCTTTTTGGCATTTTAGGACATGCCTTTTCTCCAATGTTAAAGTTTAAAGGTGGAAAAGCAGTTGCCACTACTTTTGGTGCATGGACTGTATTAACAAAATGGGAAGCACCGACCATTCTGGGGACCACATTCACGATCTTTACCTTTCTAAAATCAAAAGGAATAATAGTTAAAGATGATGCTTTTGGAGTTCTTCTAGGTTTTATTGTATTGCTACCCTATGTTCTTTATAAATCATACAATGGCCAAGCCCATATTCTCTTATTTTATATAGGCAATCTGGGTATTATTGGCTACAAATACTGGCATGATTGGGTTAAATATTTCAAAAATGTTTTATGAATAAACATTACCAGAATTCTTAAGTTTTTCCGTTGATTAAATAAAAAACAGAGACAACACATTCCCTTTTCTTAAACCGTTGATATTTTGCTTTTAAGGGAATGGAATAGGCAGGGTATTAATACTTGATTAATCATTATGTTGTATAATAAAAATGTAATAATGCTAATTCTATTGTACAATAGAATTAATTAATAGGAGAAATCGTGAAGCATAAGTTGCCATGATATTTTGATAGTATCACTAAATATTTCGCTTAAGATGTTGCATTCTGAAAAAAAACAAATAATTATATAGATAAAGGGGGGTAATTATATGAAAAAAATATTATTCCTTCTAATTTTTTTGCTTTACTCTATGAATATTTTTGCTGAACCATTGAATGTGAGTATCGAGATTAGTGAAGTATTACCCAATCAAGGTAAAATAATTATGGCTATTTTTAATTCCAAAAATGGGTATAAAAAGAATATCCCTTACAAAGAACTAAAGGTTGAATCTACTTCTGATACTTTATTTGTTGATGTTACACTGCCAAGTGGGGAATATGTTGTATCTATGTTTCAGGATAAAAACGGAAATGGAAAACTTGATACTTACATTTTCAGCATACCTAAAGAGCCAATAGGGTTAACGAATTATTTCAAAAAAGGAATTCCTGGGCCATACAAAAAATTGAAAGTAGAAATTAATGAAGACAATACGGTTATTAAGATTAAGATGATACATTTTGGTGGTAAATAGAGAATCTAAGAGTCTTAGAGGGTCAGGCCTAGAAATAAATAGAGAAATAAATAGGGACAGACACCTATTTATCAGCTCATAGAAAGATTTGAAGGGAAGCTTAAGAGGTTTTTTAAGCTAAGGCCGATAGGAAGGCCTAAGAAGAAATTTAATAAATAGGTGTCTGTCCCTATTATCCATTTCTAGGATGGCTCATTAAAGAGAGCAATAAAACTAAAGGAGAAGAAAAATGAAGTATAAAGTTTTAGTAACCAAGCCAATTCCAGAAGAAGGATTAGTAAATCTTGGAAAACATTGTCAAATATTAATGCCCCCAAGGGAAGGCCCATTCTATACCAGAGAGAAGATGCTTGATTTAGCACAGGACATTGATGCAGTGATTGTAGCAGGTGATAAAATCGATGAAGAATTTTTGGAAAAAGCGAACAAATTGAAAGTTATTAGTGTCTATGCGGTAGGTTATGATAAAATAGATATTCCTGCGGCAACTAAAAGAGGCATACCGGTCACTAATCTGCCCGAAGCGGTTACGGAAAGCACTGCTGAACTAGCATTTACTCTCATGTTGGCTCTGAGTCGAAGATTGATTGAAGCAGACCATTATGTTCGTAGAGAAAATGACCAGAAGTGGCATCAGTTTTTGTTGATTAGCCATGAATTATTTGAAAAAAAATTAGGTATTATTGGTTTTGGCAGAATTGGACAGGCAGTCGCAAGAAGAGCCAGAGCTTTTGGAATGCAAGTTTATTATTATGATGTAGTTAAAAAAGATACTTTTGCCCGGTATCTTCCCTTTAAAGAGTTAATTTCTTCTGTTGATTATTTGTCACTACATGTTCCCTATCATAAAAATACGCACCATTTATTGGCTAAAAAAGAGTTTCAAATAATGAAAAAAAGTGCTTTTTTAATCAATACCTCACGGGGTGCAGTAATTAGTGAATTCGATTTAACTCAAGCATTGCGGGAAAAAGAAATTGCTGGTGCCGGTTTGGATGTTTATGAAAATGAACCTCAAGTCACCCCGGAACTCACGCAATTCCCTAATGTCGTTCTGACTCCCCATATCGGGACAGGAACCATTGAAACCAGAATTAAAATGGCTTTAAAGGCTTCTGATAATGTCATGAAAATATTAAAAGGAGAAATGCCAAAACATATAGTCAATAAAGATGATTTAAATCTTTAATGGATAGAATTTAAAGAAGCGGTTTATCGTATCACTTCCGGAGGAAATGCTAGGTAGGTGTTCTTCTTTAATAAGAAGGACTTTATTGATTCTCTTGGCGTCTTATGTTTGAAAGTGATATGGCAAGACTTAACCCTAAAATAGTTCTTATTCCGGAAAGCTGGTGAGTTAAAATGAGAGTATGGGATATTCACCCCGGCTATCTTTCCGCCCGGAGCCTCTTGGGAGAACATGCGGAAATACACGCTGTATATAGTATTATTAGTAAAAAGAAACCAGGATATTCAAGGCACCCTGAAACTCGAAGATGGACAGGGCATTTAGAATTTCTGATACTTCGGCACGACCTAATATTGAAAGAAATGACCTTGCGGGGATTTAAACATCATAGTCCTTGCCCGTCAGTTGAGAATATTGAGGGTAAGATTAATCATGTACCTTATATTGATCTACCGGAAACGCAATTTGAAATACTGCGTAAGAAATACAACCAAAAAAATCAAAGAGGACGAATCCCTCTTCCCAGAACCGGTTCAGAATTCTGGTCCCACCATAAATATTCGGTAATGAGTCGAGGGTATCAATATTACCGAGATATTCAACAATCCATGAAAAATCGGAAAGATCGCTCTATCGGAGAAGAGCACGATTTAATACGTATGATTCAAATGCATATGGAAAAACAAATTCCTTTAAAGGCACTAAACAATGTTATCGAACATTTATGGGGATATTTTAAAAATAAGGCAAATTTACAGGAAAAAACGCATTTTTTTAGCCTGCTGGATTCCATAGAAAAGTTGAACTATCTTTTTAAAATGGCAGAAAAATACCAGCAAAATTACCTGCTGCATTCAACCATTTTCGCAGATTTTTTAACTTGTGATAATTCTACAGGGAATCCACAAAAACATCCTGAAATATAAGAGGCATATGATGAAGATTTACTTTACCTACAGGGTGAACAAATTGACCTGCAGTTATCTAAATGGTAAGAAAAGATTATGGATAATAACTCTTTTGGTGATTATTTTATTCATTCTGACGGCCTTTGAATTTCAAGCGGAAGAGAAGATAGATTCTGATGAGAATACTCAGATCATATACCGGGTAATCGAAGGTGATCCCAGCCTTACCATACTTTTTCTTCATGGTTTAGGAGAAAATTTGCGGACATGGGAAAAGATGGAGAATCAATTAAAAATCCCTTTCCGCCTTTTGCTTGTCGACCTCCCCGGTCATGGACAATCGCCTTTGCAACGACGAACCGATTATTCTCATGATAACCTGGCTAACCTTCTTTGGGAGTTCGTTGATGATATCGGAGTAGGTGATTTGATGATTGTGGGGCATTCCCTGGGAGGTAATCTAGCCCTTAGAATGGCTGCAATGCGACCTGAAAAAATGAAAGGTCTTTTTCTGCTTAGCTCCTCGGTATTTGATACTCGCGGATTTCCTTTCCCTCGTTTAATTACCAATAATATATTTCTCCGTCCCTTCCTTAATG
>DASRME010000205.1:0-3404 GCA_035648095.1 Atribacterota bacterium
CCACCAATTGGCAAGAGAAGTAGCCGGGGAATGTATTGTGCTTCTTAAGAATGAAGATAATATTTTACCATTCAAAAAGAATGGAGCCATAGCATTAATAGGTGGATTTGCAAAAATATCAAGATATCAGGGTGGAGGGAGTTCTCATATTAATCCTACAAAAATAGATAATACATATGATGAAATGATAAAAATAACCGGTAACAAAGTAAGGATTAGATATGCACAAGGGTACCCAATAGACTCTGATGAAATGGATGAAAGTTTAATTGATGAAGCAAAAGAAACAGCTAAAAATACAGATGTGGCGGTAGTATTTGTGGGATTACCTGACAGATATGAATCAGAGGGATATGACAGAAATCATATGGATATACCTGAAAATCATAAAAATTTGATTGAAGCAGTTGCAGAAGTACAAAAAAACATTGTTGTAGTATTAAGCAATGGCGCTCCGATTGAAATGCCCTGGATTGACAAAGTAAAAGGTATAATAGAAGGATATTTAGGTGGTCAAGCGGTAGGTGGTGCAATTGCTGATGTATTGTTTGGTATTACTAATCCCTGTGGAAAGCTTACAGAAACTTTCCCTATGAAATTATCTCATAATTCTTCATATATTAATTTTCCCGGAGAAGAAGATAAAGTTGAATATAAGGAAGGATTGTTTGTGGGATATAGATATTATGATGCAAAGGGAATTGAGCCTTTATTTCCATTTGGTCATGGATTAAGTTATACAAATTTTGAATACGCAGATATTTCAGTGGATAAAAATGAAATAAAAGATACTGATACTATTACTGTAAAGGTAAAAGTTAAAAATACGGGGAGAATAGTTGGAAAAGAAATTATTCAATTATACATAAGAGATATCGAGAGTAGTGTCATAAGACCTTTAAAGGAGCTTAAAGGATTTGAAAAAGTTGAATTACAGCCAGGCGAAGAGAAAGAATTGTCATTTATTTTAGATAAGCGTTCTTTTGCGTATTATAATGTAGATATTAAAGACTGGCATGTAGAAAGTGGTGATTTTGAAATACTAATAGGAAAATCATCAAAAGAAATAGTACTTAGAAAGACTATAAATATTCAATCAACCGTTAACCTGAGAAAGAAATTTCATAGAAATTCAACAGTAGGAGATTTAATGAATGACCCAAAAGGTAAAATGATTATTGAAAAAACGATACAGCAATTAAAACAGCAGGATGGAATGAGTTTTGACCTATCACAAATGGAAAATTCTGAAATGGGGAAGGCTTTAATGAGATATATGCCATTACGTGGTTTAATTAATTTTAGTAATGGGGCATTTAGTGAGGAAATGCTTGAGAATTTAATAGTAGAGTTAAATAATAGTGAAAAACAGATGTTTAATAAAAAGGAGGAAAGCGAAGATGAAAAAAGATAAAGAAACTTTAGAAAATTCCAAAGCACAGGATGAATTAAAAGAGCTGGATAATCTGGAAGACACATTAGAAACGGAAGATCTAAAAAAATTAGATTAAAAATTCAAGAGGAGGAGAAAATGGTTATAGAGGCAATTAAAAAGAGGCAGAGTGTTCGAAGTTATCAGGACAAAGAAATTCCAGAAGAAATATTGCAAGAGATTTTGGAAGCAGGAAGATTAGCGCCTTCGGCTTGCAATAATCAACCATGGAAGTTTATAGTAGTAAGAGATAAAAATTTGAAAGAAAGATTGATTTCTGCCTGTAAAAATCAGAAATTTGTTGGAGAGGCGTCAGTAATCATTGTGGGTTGTGCCATAAACCCAAGTTATAAAATGGGCAATGGCGAATATAGTTATACTGTTGATTTAGCCATTGCTCTGGATCATATGAGTTTGCAAGCCGCTGCCTTGGGTTTGGGTACCTGTTGGATCGGTGCTTTTTATCAGGATGAGGTAAAAGAAGTTTTGAAAGTCCCGGAAGATATAAGCGTTGTTGCCTTAATGCCGTTAGGATTTCCTAAAGAATTAGGGCGTAAAATTAGAAGGAAACCTTTATCGGAAATCGTTTGTTACGATAAATATGTTTTATAGATTTTGTCAGTGGACGGTCCTTTGACAAACTTTAATTATAATTTGTAGCAGCACGGCGTTGCCGTGATAAAATTTTTAGTTAATATTTTTTGGATTTTTCTGTTGTTTTTTGCGTAGGGGTCGGATTTATCCGACCCGAATTATTTGATAATATTTTTAATTTTTAATCAAATAAGAGGTTTAATTTCCACTTCTTCATTAAATTCCCTTTTAGCTGTATTCCTAATTTCTTCAATTACAATTTCACAAGTTCCACCAATGACAGCAGAATTTAAATGCCATCCATAAGCATTATATTTAGAATTAGATTCAATTTTTTAATTTAAAATAAAAAGATTTGATATTATATTATTTTGTGATATAATATTATCTAACTTGTATGACAATATTACTAATAGGACAAATAATATATAAAAAGGAACCTCCCAATGTTTAACAAAGTTAAAACTAAAAAAGTTTATATGAAAATAGTTGAACAAGTTCGAGATTTAATAAAAGAGGGTAGATTAAAACCAGGGGATAAACTTCCTCCGGAGCAAATGCTGGCTGAGAAATTCGGCACCTCTCGCCCTTCGGTGAGAGAAGCGTTGAGCGCGCTGGAGATATTGGGCATCACAGAAAGCAGGGGAGGCAAAGGAAATTTTATAAATGATACGTCCAGATCCCTTTTGTACGAGCAAGGAATTATGGAGTTAGAGGGTGAGGAGAGCCCTTTTGAAATGTTAGAAGCAAGAAAAGCCGTGGAAATCGAGATTGCTGATCTTGCCGCTAAAAAGGCTACCAAGGAAGATATCGATGCTATTTATGAGTCCTTGCATAAAATGGAGGGAGCCGTAAATAATATTCCCAGGATGATGGAGTTAGACGGGGAATTTCATATGAATATCGCCAAAGCGGCGCATAATAACCTTCTTTTTTCCATGATGACTTATTTGAGTAATTTGTTAAAAGAAAAACTTTGGGTAAACATGAAAGAAAAAACTTGGAATCTTCCCGGTATTCCCCAGAAATATTTAAAAGAACACACTGAGATTTTTAATGCGATTAAAAACAAAGATAGCAAAAATGCTCGTAAGCAAGTCTATTCTCATTTGGTCGGTGTTGAAAAAGATTTATTAAAAAATTAAAGGAGGAACGCTATGCAAGACTCAATATATAAATTTATGAAAGTAGGATTAATCCACTTTATGGCTTACCCCCAGGTGATGAAAGGTGAAGTACCGATTCTCGAGACCTTACAGAAAATAGCGGAAGATGATTTCTTTACTGCGATAGAAGTTTCCTGGATTAAGGATGCAAAAGTAAGAGAAAAAGCAAAAAAATTATTGGAAGTGAGTCATTTAACCGTTGCTTATGGTGC
>DASRME010000206.1:0-2531 GCA_035648095.1 Atribacterota bacterium
ACCTTATACAGATATAGATAATCCTTCTAATGGCCACGATCATCAATTGCATATTAGATATTATTACAAAAATTTGATTAATAATAAATCTGAAAGGGTACAATTGAATATAAACAATGAGGATATAATATTTTATCGATTGGCTCTGAGCGTCCATTATGAAGTAACGACAGAAAATAAAAATCATCCATTTGTAGAATTTTGCCCAATATGTGGGAGAGCTGGTATATACGATATCGAAGTTGATCAAAACGACTTAGATAAAGAAATATGTAGAAAAATCCATGACCCGTTAGGTGTTGAAATTCTTTTAAAAAATACAATTCGCGAAAATAAAATATATAATAACCGAGGAGAGCAGATTAAATTTATTGAAAGGTTGAAAAAAGATTGTGATTTGGAGACTTACATTGTTGATACAACGGATGCTGAAATAAATACTCCAAAGATTGGACATATATTGATAAAAAAGATTAATTATGGAAGAGATATTATTTTAAAAAATATAAAAGAAAATTAAATATTTGATAATAATTATTTTAAACAATTTTTATATATAATCGTATATGAATTTGATTGTGCTATAATGTGAAATAGTAAAAAAATATTTAAAGTTTGAAGTTAAAGATATGAAAATACAAGGAATTGGAATAAACGTAGATTCTTCCACTATAGATGGTGACTTAGATCTATTAGAGAAGACTTTAGGTAATTTTCAGGATATCGGCTTTGATTACGCGGAAATACCGGTTCACGGGGTCGATGCTATCTTTAAGGGGAAACTGAATTGGTTGCAGACCAGATTAATTATAGATATCTTAAAAAAATTTAGATTAAAGTATACTGCCCATGGTCCGGATTTACTAAACTTAATGGACCCCGGCAATTTTAAATTACAAATGGAAATCTTTAAATCAGGAATTGAGTTTGCTAATGCTATAGGTGCAGAGATTTTTGTATATCACAGTGGGAAAATTCCTTTGCAGGGAGAGATTAAAAGGGAAGGGTCAGAGCAAAATGGAATACTAAAAGTACCTTCTCTAAGCAAGATTGAAAGATTAAAGAAGATAGAAGTAAAAAATTTACAAGAATTAGCTGACTTTGCTAAAGATTTAGGGGTTACCATTGTTATCGAAAATACTTGTCCTGAGTTAGAGGAAGAGAATCTCTGGGAATTATCAAGACGATTTGGCAATAGTAGAGTAATCCCTTCTTATAGCCTTTCTCCCCAGACACCCAAGCCCATTTTTCTACAAGAAGTTAGGAAGTATAAATATGGGACGAAGATTGAAGAATTAGTTGACCAAGTTAAAAAGATTGACCGTACTAACATAGGAATTACCCTTGATTTCGGCCATGCTTATCTGGCCTCCAAATATTATCGCTTTAATTTTTTAGATTCCATAAAATTAGCCCTACCATATACAAAACACCTGCATATTCACGATTGTTTTGGTAAATCCAAAGTCTCACCTGAAAATCGAGATATCGATCTAATCCAGTTTGGCATAGGTGATATGCATATGCCTGTCGGTTGGGGAGAGATCCCCTATGATAAGATATTCCACCTTTTAAAGAATTATGGTGGAGTAATATGTTTGGAATTAAAACCCCGATACAAAAAATTTTATAAGTATAGTTTGGAAAGAGTCAAAGAACTTGTAGAAAATACCAGTAATAACCACAAATTAAAGAAAGTCTCCCCGTTTTCTAAGTACGATAATTAAAGACAGAGTGGTTTAGTTGATATGTTGCTTGGTTTCTGTATACGCAATAAATATTGAATTAAAAAAAAATACCCATACAACCTACAATTTAGATAAAAAATAATTCATTCAAAGTCCTCTTATTTTAGCTTTTATCATTATATAATAATATTGACTCCCCATATCGTTTTCTATAAAAATTACAATTTTATTAGCTCAAAGATAATATTTAAGCAAAAAAGTTGATAAAGAAAATGGAGAAATTAATATGAATCAACATATAATCAAAGAAGGAGATCTTTTCCTTTTAACTGATCAAGCAGGTAATATTATAAAAAATGAAGAGATGCAATATGGTCTGTACGCAAAAGATACCAGATTTTTAAGTAGGTATGAATTGTTTTTAGATAATGTCAAACCATTTATTTTATCTTCTATGGAAACAGAAGATAGAATAAAAAAAATTTACTTAATTAATGCAAATAGTAAAAAGATTGGAAGCAGAGAAGTTTTGATTATCCGAGAACAGATTATATTCAACGGTATGGTCTATGATAGGATATTAGTTAAAAATTATTTTTCACAACCTCTTGTGTTAAAATTAATACTAAAAGTGGATGCTGATTATCTGGATATTTTTCAGGTGAGAAATTATGTAAAAGAAAAAAGATTAGGTGCTATTTTAAACCCTTCTAAAGTTAAAAATGGCATTGTCTTGGGCTATCTTGGCAAAGATGGTGTAAGACGGGAGACAACAGTGAAAACATTGAATAAAGAGGGAGAAATTTATAAAGATAGAATAGAATTATCTTTTAAACTAAAACA
>DASRME010000207.1:0-6074 GCA_035648095.1 Atribacterota bacterium
AAGTAGCAGTAGTAAAACATATTAACGAAGATCTTGATCTGGTCAATACGGATACTTCAAAATATAAAGAAATTCTAACCCAGGTAGCAGCAATTACCCCTGAAGAGTCAGCAATATTATTTAAGGGTAAAAGGAATTTAGAAGAGATTATAAAATATTTTGAAGCTGATATTGTTTTAATAGAGGGTTTTAAAAAAGAAAAAACTTTTCCTAAAATTGTGTGCTTAAGAGATGAAAGTGAAAAGACTGAATTATTTGATGGATTGCAGCTTTGTACAGCTGGTTTTGTTTCTGAGGAGGGAGACCAGACACTTTGCGACTTTAATATTTTGGATGATGAGGATATAAAAAAGATAGCAGAAATAGCCATTAATAAATCATTTAAATTGCCCAACTTGGATTGCGGGAAATGTGGGTATCAAGATTGTTACGGCTTGGCTCAGGAGATCGTTAAAGGAAATAAAACTTCCGATGATTGTCCTTCTTTAGAACCTTCCACTTCGGTAAAAGTAAATGGGAAGATCATCTCAATGAATCCCTTTATAGCGAAAATTATAAAAAACACTATTGTTGGGCTTTTATCTTCTCTAAAAGGTTTTATCAAAGGAGATATTGAGATAAAAATAAAACAAAAATAAATTCGTATTTCGTATCTCGTGAATCGTATCTCGCATTTAAATGGTTGGTTAATTGGTTACCTGGTTAAGAAAATAAAATCATATCAGTTAGTTAACCAATTAACTAGTTAACTATATGCTAACAATTATTCACAAACGACTATTTTCATGGAGGTGACTCTTAAATGTCAGTAGTATCGATTAAACCAAAAACCAGTAGCAAAAAAGAGACAACAGAGGAAAAAATATTTGATGCTATAATAATTGGAGGTGGGCCTGCCGGCTTAACTACAGGCATCTATCTTAGTCGAGCTAGAATGAGTACTCTATTAATTGAAAAAGCTCTTCCTGGTGGACAGGCAATTCTTACTGAGATTATTGAAAATTATCCTGGCTTTCCCCATGGCATTGCTGGACCTGAATTAATGCAAAAAATGGAGGAACAGGCTGTCCGATTTGGCCTTAAAATAGAATATGGGGAAGTAGAAGAAGTTAAAATAAAAGAAGATAAGGTAAAAATAGTAAAAATCAACAATCAAGAATATAAAGCCCTCACTATTGTTTTAGCTTCCGGTGCAGAAGCGAGCAAATTAGAAGTCCCCGGAGAAGAAGAATTAAGGGGGAGGGGAGTTTCTTATTGTGCTACCTGCGATGCCCCATTTTTCAAGGGACAAAAGATTGTAGTCATTGGTGGAGGAGATACAGCAATTGAAGAAGCTTTATATTTAACTAAGTTTGTTCAAGAGGTAACCATTATTCACCGTCGCGATAGATTAAGGGCAACTAAGATATTACAGGAAAGAGTGTTTTCTAATAAAAAAATAAATTTTGCCTGGGACTCAGTAGTAATAAAAATATTAGGTAAGGAAAAAGTAGAGAATGTTTTAATTCAAAATAAAAAAACAGGCGAAGAAAAGGAAATCTCCTGTCAGGGTGTTTTTGTTTTTGTGGGGTATATTCCCAATTCAAAATTTTTAAAAGAGTTAGTGAAATTAGACAAAAGAGGTTATATTTTGACTGATGATAACATGATGACCTCACAAGAAGGGATCTATGCCTGTGGTGATGTTAGAAAAAAAATCTTAAAGCAGGTAGTTACTGCCTGCGGAGAAGGAGCTACCGCTGCCTTCGCCGCCCAAAAATATATTGAAGAATTAAAAGGGGTTTCCTATAAATAGAAGAAGAGAGGATAAAAAATGAATTTTGGAATATCAACTATGCCGCTTGAGGATTATCAGTTACAATCGAAAATAACTTTATTAAAAGAGGCTGGGGTAGAATACCTTGAAGTAAAACCGAAAGAAGGGCATTTCAATTACTATGATCCCAAATATCTGGATGAAATGTCTAAAGATTTTAAAAGAAATGGAATAAAAGTAATATCAATGCATATGCCTACTCACGGAGCAGATATTTCCCTGATTGAAGAATATGACCGGGTATGGTCTGTCCGGGAAGTGGAAAAAACAGCTCTTGCTTTACTAAGATTGGGAGGAGAGATTTTGGTAGTTCATCCGGGAAGTGAAATTAAAGATGAAAAAACGAGGAAAGCACGACGAGAAAAAAGTGAACAAAGTTTAGAAGAAATACTAAAATTTTGTGAACATTGGGAGATTAAAATTGCTTTAGAAAATACTTTACCCGGAAAGACCGGTGACAGTATACCTGAAATCCTGGAGATAGTTAGAAATTTTAATTCAAAAAATCTGGGAATTTGTCTGGATACCGGACATTGCAACATAACTTCTTCTCTTTATAATCATAGCGGAGTTGTGGAGTGTTTGCCGGAAATAAAAGATTATTTATGCCATTTACATATTCATGATAATTCCGGAAAGAGTGATGACCATTGTCTTCCCTTTAAAGGTAATATAGACTGGAAAAGGTTTGTAAAGGGCTTAAAAGAAATTAATTACCAGGGGGTATTTATGTTTGAATTAAGAAAAGAACCAAACAATGAAGAAATGCTTCGAACGATTAAAGAATTTTATCCAAATTTATATCAGGGAGTTTAAAATGACTGATAAAAAAGGAAATCTTTATTGGTTACGAAGAAAATTACCCGACCAAAAAGTATTAGAGCGTATGGATTCATTATTAAAAGAACTAAATTTACATACAGTTTGTGATAGTGCCCTGTGCCCCAATCGGGGCGAGTGTTTCAAAAAAGGAACGGCTACTTTTATGATATTAGGAAATATCTGTACGCGAAACTGTCAGTTTTGTGCGGTTGAAAAAGGGAAACCCCTTCCCTTAGATTCGGAGGAACCCCGTCATATTGCGCAAGCCGCTAAACATTTAAATCTTAAGCATATTGTAATTACTTCGGTAACCAGAGACGATCTGCCAGATGGCGGAGCAAAACACTTTGCTCAGACTATTACAGAGGTTAAAAAAATACTTCCCGAAAGCACTATAGAGGTGCTGATACCAGATTTTGAAGGTTCCTGGGACGTACTCCAAATAGTAATAGATGTCCATCCGGAAGTGATAAACCATAATATCGAAACGGTTGCCCGCTTATATAAATTAGTAAGGCCAAAAGCTGTTTATAAGCGTTCCTTGGAATTATTAAGACAAATCAAAATTCGGGATAAGAATATTATTTCTAAATCGGGGATTATGGTTGGTTTAGGAGAGGAAAAAGATGAAATGATTAAGGCGATGAAAGATCTACGAGAAGTAGGTTGTGATATTTTAACTATAGGGCAGTACTTAAAACCATCCCCTCACCATTTAAAAGTGAGTAATTATATTCATCCTGATGAATTTGAAACATATCGAAATATAGGAATGTCTTTAGGCTTTAAATACGTAGCCTCAGCCCCTTTGGTGCGCAGCTCCTATCATGCCGGTGAGATATTACATAAAATATAATTTGATTTTAAATTTGTAGACTATTTTTTTGATATATTTAAATATATCTGATAGAATTAAAATCAATAAATTAAAATATAAGAAAATTGACCAAGGATAAGGAGGACAAGTTTGCATGACTAAATACGATATTAATAAAGTAAGAAATATTGCCTTGGTAGGCCATGGTGATTCTGGAAAAACCTCGCTTACCGAGGTTTTGCTTTATAACTCAGGAATGATTACTAGATTGGGAGATATCAAACAAGGCAATACCACTACTGATTATGACCCTAGAGAAATAAAAAAAGGTATAACTATCAATTCATCTTTAGCTTATTTAAATTGGAAAGACTTGATGATAAATATTCTTGATACTCCAGGATACCTCGATTTCATTACTGATACCAAATTAAGCCTTAGAGTGGTGGATAGTGCTATAATAGTGATATGTGGCGTATCGGGAGTAGAAGTACAGACTGAGAAAGTCTGGAATTTTGCCGATGAATATAAACTACCTCGCGCTATTTTTATAAATAAATTGGATCGGGAAAGAGCTGATTTTTACCGGATAAAAGATATGATTAAGCAAGTTTTTGGTTCATCCGCAATTTCAATACAGTTACCTATTGGTAAAGAAGAAAATTTCAATGGTATAGTTGATCTAATAAAGATGAAAGCCAATATTTATAAAAAATCAGAAGATGGTAAGCCAGTTTTTGAAGAACAGGAAATTCCTCAGGATATGAAAGAACAGGCAGAATCCTATAGGAAAGAATTAGTCGAAGCCGTAGCTGAATTTGATGATGAAATTTTATTGAAATATTTGGACGGGGGAACTCTGACTTACCAGGAGATTACAAATTGTTTAAAGCAAGGAATTAAAAAAAGTAAGATTGTTCCCATTCTTTGCGGTTCATCAACCATGAATTTAGGAATAGAGCTTCTTCTCGATTTTGTAAGTGAGTATCTTCCTTCTCCTTCTGAAATGCCTCCTGTTATGGCTAAAAATGTAAATACTTCTTCTGAAGAATTAGTAAAGAATTCAATTGATTCTCCTTTTTCTGCTTTTGTTTTTAAAACTGTAGCAGATCCTTACGTGGGAAACTTAACTTACTTTAGAGTATATTCAGGGAAGTTGCCCGAAGATTCAAATGTTTATAATTCTTCAAAAAGCGTAGATAATAAAGTAGGGAAAATTTATAAAATGCAGGGTAAAAATCAACAATCTATTCCTGAAGTTTGTGCAGGAGATATAGCTGCTGTAGCCAAACTTAAGAATACTGTTACTGGTGATACTCTCTGCGATAAAGATAACCCTGTTTTATTTGAAAAAATAGAATATCCTGAACCAATAATGCTGCTGGCAATCTCTCCCAAAACTAAGGGAGATGAAGATAAATTAAGTACCGCTCTTAGCAGGATAATCGATGAGGATCCTACGGTTAAAATATACCGGGATGAAGATACCGGAGAAAGTATATTGGCTGGTATGGGAGAATCCCACTTGGAAGTAATCATTGATACTATGGAAAGTAAATTTGGAGTAGCGGTTGAGAAAAGCACTCCCAAAGTAGCATACAAAGAGACTATTCGTAAAAAGGTTAAGGTAGAAGGAAAATATAAGAAACAATCTGGTGGTAGAGGGCAGTACGGTCATTGTTGGTTAGAGCTTGAACCCAAAGGCAGAGGGGAAGGCTTCGAGTTTGTAGATAAAATAGTGGGTGGAGTCATTCCACGTCAGTACCGTCCTGCCGTAGAAAAAGGTGTAGTTGGAGCAATGCAAAAAGGAATACTGGCAGGATATCCCACTGTAGATATAAAGGCCTCTGTTTATGACGGCAGTTATCACCCGGTAGATTCTTCAGAGATGGCTTTCAAAGTAGCCGGTTCGATGGCTTTTAAGAAAGGAGCGGCAGAAGCAAGCCCGGTCCTATTGGAGCCAATTATGGACATAGAAGTAATAGTGCCAAAGGAATATATGGGTGATATAATTGGAGATTTAAACAGCAAAAGAGGGAAGATAATGGGCATGGAAGAATCTTCCAGCGGGAAACAAATTATTAAAGCTAAAATTCCTCAATCAGAGGTTTTTAAATACGCAATTGATTTAAGGTCAATTACTCAAGGTAGGGGGACTTTTAGCTTGAAATTTTCTCATTACGAAGAGGTGCCTGCTATTATTGTACAGGAAATAATAGCTCAAACCAAAAAAGAAGAAGAGGAAGAGAAAAAATAATTCTTTTAAGAAATAAAAATATTTTTTAAAAGAAGAAGGATTTTCAAATTAGATATAGTATATCTTATATAAAGATAAACTTATTTATCGATTTATACTAGTAAAATATTATAAAAAAGAGGGAGGTGTAACAATATGGCAGATTTAGCTTGGTATTGGTGGGCAGCAATCATTGGAGCGATAGCATATTTGATATGGTATTTTGCAGGAGAATAGAAGAAAATATAAATTAAAGTTAAATAACTACTAAAGATTATAAGAAACGTTTCTATAAGTGCAGGGCAAAGCAAATTGTCCTGCACTTTATTTGTCTTTATTGAAAGGATGATTAATTTTAAATTTGAAACTAAAAAGAAGTATAT
>DASRME010000208.1:0-2841 GCA_035648095.1 Atribacterota bacterium
CTGAAGAACATCATATAATTTCTAATGCTTCCTGTACAACGAATTGTCTTGCGCCAGTTGCAAAGGTTCTAAACGATATATTTGGAATCGAGAAAGGGGTTATGACTACTATACATTCTTATACTGCAGATCAGAATTTAATGGACTTACCACATAAAGACTTAAGAAGGGCTAGAGCAGCGGCACTATCCATAATCCCAACCACTACCGGAGCAGCAGAGGCAACAAGTTTAGTAATTCCAGAATTAAAAGGAAAATTAACAGGTATGGCTTTTCGGGTTCCTACACCCAATGTTTCAGTTGTGGATTTAGTAGTGCTCTTAAGAAAGAAAACAAGTCCGGAAGAAATTAATCAAGCTTTTAAGGCAGCCTCACAGACAAGCTTAAAGGGAATTTTGGATTATACTGAAGAACCTTTAGTTTCTAAAGATTTTAATGGCAATGCCTATTCTTCTATTGTTGATGGATTGTCTACCCTGGTAATAGATGGTGATTTGGCTAAAATTATAGCCTGGTATGATAATGAATGGGCTTATTCTTGCAGAATCTTAGATCTTATAAAATATATTTGGAAATAAAAATAGTATCTTGTATCTCGTGAATCGTATCTCGCAAAGGGACAGATGATTAAAAAGATTATAAAAATTATAGACCTATCTGTCCTAAGACTATTTCTCTAACGAGATACAAGATACGAGATACGAGCAACAAATCAATTGAGGGGTTAAAAGAATGCGTATTCCAGTAATTGCCGGTAATTGGAAGATGAATAAACACATTGTAGAATCAGTATCTTTGGTTAAAGAATTAAAAGATTTTGTTCGTGGAATCAAGGGAGTAGATATTGTAATTTGTCCACCATTTACTTCTCTTTGGCTAGTAAAAGAGATAATTAACGGAACAAACATTCATCTGGGAGCTCAGAATATGTATTGGGAAACAAAAGGAGCATTTACTGGAGAAATATCTCCCCTGATGCTTAAAGATGTAGGATGTGAATATGTTATATTGGGACATTCTGAAAGAAGAGGATATTTTAAAGAGACTTCTGATGAAGTAGCTAAAAAAACTGAAACTGCTTTTTTAACAAATCTCATACCTATTGTGTGTGTAGGTGAAAATTTAGAGGAAAGGGAAAGTGGTAAAACTGAGAGTATAATAGAACAGGAGATTATGGCTCTATTTCCAAAAGTAGATTCTACTCTAGCAGCAAGAATGATTGTTGCTTATGAACCTATATGGGCCATTGGTACAGGTAAATCTAGTAGCCCGCAGGATGCCAATCTAATCATTAAATTTATTCGAAAACTATTTTCCGCTAAATATGGAGAAAAAATAGCTGAGCGGATAAGAATCTTGTACGGAGGAAGTGTAAATCATAAAAATATTGCTGAGTTCATGAATGAATCCGATATTGATGGAGCTTTAGTGGGAGGAGCAAGTTTACATGCTTTAAGCTTCTCTCAAATAGCAAAAGCAGCTGAAATACTATAAAGTAAGTGTAAACATTTAATTTCAGAAATTTAACCTCACTACTCATTACGTATTACTTGTGTCTGTATTTTACACGAAATACGAGATACGAATATTATCTTGAATTTAAAGAATGATTGTGTTAAAATGAAAAACTGAAATTATCGATAAAATAAAGATAATAGACTTGAGAATTTCAGAGACATTTTTCTTTGATTATTTTAATCTAATTTTTACGAGAGGAGTAAAAGATGCCGATAGCTTTAATGGTGATTCAAATTGTTATTAGTATAGCTTTGATCCTGGTAGTAATACTTCAGGCGAGAAAGTCAAGTAGAGCTTCAGGTATATTTGGCGGAGGGACAACTGCTGATTATGGGGGGAAGAAAGGTAAAGAAGCTTTTTTAATGAAACTTACCACTGTCGTAGCAGTGCTTTTCATGGTATCTTCCCTTTTGCTTAGCTTAATTAAATAGAAGGAAAATTTTTAATTGAAGGTCCATACTATTAACTATTAGTTATATTAAGATACTGCCGGGATGGCGGAATAGGTAGACGCGCCAGCTTGAGGGGCTGGTGAGCTTATTGCTTGTGGGGGTTCAAATCCCCCTCCCGGCACCAATAAATATTTCAATAAAAAGAGGAAGGGATAACTTCCTCTTTTTATTGAAATATTGCTCGTTCGTGCTGAGTGAATAGTATCTAGTTAGTATTAATTTGCCGATTGCCCAATTAATTTACTTATCGAAAAATTAGAAAATTAGTAGTCCGGAGGACCGAGAGACTGGTTGACTAAATTAGGGAGAAAAACATGCACGAAGGTTCGATTGTTCAAAATTTATTAGCCATTGCTATAGAAAAAGCTAAAGAATGTAAAGCAAATAGGATAACTCTCATTAGAATAAAAGTTGGAGAATTTTCCGGAGTAAACCAGTCTGCTTTAGAGTTTGCTTTCGATAATTTTAGACAAGGCACCATTGCGGAGAAAGCATCTTTGAAAACAATATTGTCTCCCTTATTAGGGAAATGCCGAAAGTGTAACGAAGTTTTTAAGATTAAAAAAGATGATTTTAAATGTTCGAAATGTTATAGTCTGGAGATAGATATAATTTCCGGCGAAGATTTATACGTTGAAGATATTGAAATAGAATAAAATATTCAAATTTTTTTAAAAAAACTTTACATTGAATAAAATAAAATGTTATACTTTATTTTGTTAATTTAAGTTAAAAGGGGGAAGTGATGATAGATTTTATTATAACCTTTTTGCTTAGCATGCTTACCTATCTAGTTCTTACAGCCAGTCAGGGAGAAGTATGGGGGCTATGGAGCATTTTCGAAATTATAACCGGGATTGTACTTTCACTT
>DASRME010000209.1:0-2316 GCA_035648095.1 Atribacterota bacterium
CGGCCCATCTATAGTACGAGCTAATCATCAAAATGATGATTGCTCCAGGGACAGAACGGCCTTAACCAACTACAAACTCATCCAGTATCATATTAACATCTTTTCTTGGTCAATAATAAGTTGCTATTAATATACAAGGGACAGATACCAATTTTCTTTTAAAATAGGCGAACTTTTTAAGATGGATTATTCAGCGGTTTCCCAGGCTGCTAAAAGATTTGAACAAAAAAGCGAAGTTAATAATGAAATAAAAGAGAACATGCAAAAGGTGATAATAACTTTGAAAGAAGTATGAATGTCAAATGTTGAGACCTGACCCCTTTATTTTTCACAAAAGATATAGATATATTGAAATATATTCAAAAAAAGAAAAGGTAAATTGATGGATAGAGGGAAGATTTGACCCCAATAGCGCTGTAAATAATGACCCTAGTAAATAATTGGTGGCGCAATAGTTTCTAAATTAGCAGACGCATCAAATATTTCTACCACAGCAATAGACATGGTCGTAGGAGCTGGAGCAGTGGCTTACCGGTTACTAAATGAATGGAAAGAAAAAACAAAAGAGACTGAAACGAATCAGATGTTTTTTTATTATAAAATTAAAAAGTTAACTAGGAAATAAAAAGAATAGGCTTTACAGAATTTCAACTCATCCTGATTTTATTATTTATAGAAAAGATGTTTTAATAAAGGACTATTCAAATAATAGATTAATTCTTGATATTGCAAAACAATTACAAAATGTGACTTTTAATGAAAGAAAGAAGGAGTTAGGAAAACTATGGAAATATTAGATATAAATAACCTATCTAAAGAACTTAAAGATTTTTATGAAATTTTGAATAGCGGAACTGATCTTGCTTGCGTATTAATTGGAACAAATTTTTTAGATGTAAGCCTCCATGATATGTTAAGTCTTTCTTTGAAAAAAGGAAAAATTGCTAACCAGATTCTCAATCACAATAAAGGTTTTCTCGGTTCTTTTAGGAGTAGATTAGATTTATGTTACTGTATGGATTTAATTGATAAAAAAATATATCAAGATTTGATTAAAATTTCAGAAATAAGAAATGAAGTTGCTCATAGTCATATTCTCAGTGTATTCCAAAATAAAAATATTTCAGGAAAATGTGATGGCTTAACTTACTGGAAGATTTTTAACTATGATTTTACTAGAAAATTATTTGAATCAAATTCAAATCAAGCAATAAGAAATAAATTTGTTTTTTCTGTTTTAATCATAGGCCAAAAATTGTTTTTAAAAATCAGAGGAATTGAAAAAAGAGATAAATTATCCTAAATCATACGTCTTAATAAATTGACATAATTTATATTAATTTTTAATATTTTTAATTTCTAGCCAGATAGTAATTAAATCTTTCACATATATCTTAAAAACAATTAGAAGGTAAGTAGAGGAACAGGGGACGGTTGTATAAGTTCAATAATTCGGTAACTTTTTCTAACTTTTCGTATGGAGTTGATAATGATGGCAAAAAATAATAATCTTAAAATAAGATCAGATTTAATGGATATTTCAAATACGATAGAACATTTATATATATTAGGTAATTATTTTGATGAAAAACGTAGGAAATTCGGTCAGCTATGGCATTCTAACGATGGAGATTTCATATCTGATATCTATTTAACCAGAGATGCCAATTTTATTAATACTGCTGAGACTTTATATCAAAAGGGAAAAGATTCAGCTCTAGCATTGGCAATGGAACTGCCTCTTATTAATGAGATAGAAGTTTATCCTAAAATAAGTGATTATATAGATAAGATAGAAGCATATAGAAAAAATTGGAAAAAAGGTGATAAAGAATTAATTAAAAAGTGTGAGAAAATTATTTCTCAGAGAACATATAAATTGAACTACTGGAATATTGAAAAGATGCTAGAAATGCATAAAGATATGTTAATGATTTTGGAGAACATGGAAGGCGATTTGAATGCTATTCGGAATTCAAAAAGATATAAGATTGAAAATATTAAAAATTCTGAGAAAACCCTAAAAAATAAAAAGAATTTTGAAATGGACAAAACAAAAGAAAATAATAAGGGACCAAAAATATTTCTTTCTTATAGTCATAAAGACAGGGAAATTGCTGATAAAGTTGATGATTTTTTTATTTCAAAAAAACTTTCATTGACTAGGGATGAAAAAGATGCTTCACCATACTCAGATCTTAAAAAATTTATGGATACTATTCGTGATCATGATTATGTAATAATGTTAATTAGTGATGCATATTTAAAATCTACAAATTGTATGTATGAGGTAGTTCAATTTATTCAAGAAAAAAA
>DASRME010000210.1:0-3266 GCA_035648095.1 Atribacterota bacterium
CTATGCACTTGTTTTATAGATTGCTATTAGCACACATAGTCGCAGATTTTCCCCTGCAAAATAAACAAATTTTCAAAGTAAAGACCAATACTGAATGGGGAGTACTTTTTCACACCCTGATAGTATTGATATTTTCCATTCTCTTTGCTTTCCCTTATTTAAAAGACCCCAAAGTGATAATAATAATTATAATTATCTTTCTGTCTCATACCGTAATAGATAAATTAAAATTGGAGCATTCAAAAAAAACAAATAAGGCGAGTACGAGAATATTATTACTTGATCAATCCTTACATATAACCATTATTGCTCTATTGACTTTTAATTTTACAGAAACTTATTTATTAAGTCTCCAGTTTAACCATGTTTTTTTTAACTACTTGATAGATATTTACAATAATGATATATTTATTGTAAGTTTAATAGGATATATTGCATCGATATTCTTTATTCCAATTTTACTTATGCACATAAAGGAAGAAGGTATTCCTGATAACCCTAAAAAATTAAAAGAACAAAAAATACTGAATATTAAAATATCAGAAAACCAAATATTAGATAAATTTTATCGCTTATTATTAACTCTTTCAGCGCAGTACCTGGATGACAAATATATCATAGTAATTTTTATATGTTTTGTATTTACAAGCTATATTCCCTACTATATAGGTGCAGAAAGAATGGAAAAAGTATATAATCAAAAAAGAATTCTCAATTCATCATTGGCAATATTTATTGGAATAATATTAAAAATGATTTAACTTCGAGGCAACTTTAGCAACGGAGGAAATGGAATAGAAATGAAAAAGACAACAGATAAGAGTATTACCGGAAACTTCTTATCAGATATATTATATGAAAAGGGATTAATTACTGGGGAACAATTAGAGAGAATATTAAAAATCCAGGAAGATAATAATAAAGACCTGCAAAAAATAATTATTGATCTTGATATCCTTAAAAAAGACGAGATGATGCTTGCTCTTGCTGATGAAATTGGAGAAAAATACGTCAATTTAAGTGATATCAACATTGACCCCACCATCGTAGTTCTAATCCCGGAAGAGATGGCCAGAAGACATCAGCTGATTGCCATAGACAAAGATGAAAACAAATTAACCGTAGCAATGGCAAACCCTTTGGATGTTTTTGCCCATGATGAACTAAAAATAAGATTGGGATATGATATCGAGTCAGCATTGTCTTATGGTGAGGATATCGATAAAACCTTAGATGTGGTATTCGGAGTGACCGATGAATGGGATCAGGTCATTGGTAAAATTGAAAATATGCAGGTAACCGTACTGAAAGAAGAAGAAAAAGAGCGAGCTAACATTTCTGCTATAACTGAAAGCGAAGAAGCTCCGGTTATTGCGCTGGTTAACCTGGTCATTTTAAGGGCAGTGAAAGAGAAAGCCAGTGATATTCATATAGAACCGTTTGGCGAGGATATACTTAAAGTACGTTATCGAATAGACGGCATATTACATGATGTGATGTCTCTCCCCCGTAACCTGCAATTGCCGGTAATTTCCAGAATTAAAATAATGTCTGATTTGGATATTGCTGAAAAGAGATTACCTCAAGATGGTAGAATTCAGGTGAATGTTGGTGGAAGAAAAATCAATATTAGAGTTTCGGTCTTGCCTGCAGTCACTGGAGAGAGCGCAGTTTTAAGAATACTGGATCCCTCAAGCATTTTATTGGAATTAGATTCATTGGGTTTTTCTCCTGATATTCTTCCTAATTATTTATCACTAATAAAAAAACCTAATGGTATCATCCTGGTCACTGGTCCGACGGGAAGTGGAAAATCTACGACGCTATATACCACTCTCAATCTGCTAAACTCTACCGAGAAGAAAATTATGACTATTGAAGACCCGGTAGAATATAGATTAAAAGGAATTAGTCAAGTGCAGGCTAAGCCTAAAATCGGTCTTACTTTTGCCGCTGGGTTAAGAAGTTTCTTGCGACAGGATCCCGATATCATGCTGGTAGGAGAGATTAGAGACAAAGAGACCGCTGAAATTGCTGTTCAGGCAGCTCTCACCGGGCATATTGTCCTGAGCACCCTCCATACCAATGATGCTCCCAGTTCAGTGATAAGATTAATTGATATGGGAATAGAGCCCTTTTTAATTTCCTCTTCGGTGGTTGGAATTATAGCACAAAGATTAGTCAGAAGGATATGTCCTAAATGTAAGAAAGCAATTAAAATGACTTCTGATATAGAAAAAATTCTGGATGAATACGAGATAAACAGCAATGGAATAACCTTATATAAAGGTGAAGGATGTCCTTATTGTAAAGAAACCGGGTATAAAGGAAGAATCGCTATCTTTGAGCTGATGGTAATTACCGAAAATATTCGAGATTTAATTAGTAAAAATGTTGCTACCGGAAAACTAAGGGAAGCTGCTATCAAGGAAGGAATGTGTCAATTAAGGGAAGATGGTATCAAGAAAGTTTGCGAAGGTCTAACTACCATAGATGAAGTGTTGCGAGTCGCTTCATCTTAAGGATTGAAAGGAGTGAATCGGAATTTCTCTTAATCAGAACGAAGGAAATAATTTAGAAAAATTAAAGATACAAATATTACAATTAAATGCCTTAAATAATATTTCTTTGGAGTTAACCAGAACCACAGATTTAGATATTCTGTTAAATAAAATAATAAAATATGCTGCAATAATTGTTAAGGCTGAAGCCGCTTCCATATTGCTTTTAGATAAAAAAAAGAATGAATTATATTTTAAAGCAAGCCTGGGCAAAAAAAGCAAAGAAATAAAGAAATATAAAGTAAAAATTGGAGAAGGAATAGCCGGTTGGGTAGCGGAAAAAGGACAATCTCTAATAGTAAATGATGTTACCAAAGATACAAGATGGCACCAAAACATTGATAGTTCCACAAAATTTACCACTAAATCACTGATCTGTGTTCCCTTAATTTTAGAAAAAGATATTATGGGCGTCATGGAAGTCATTAATAAAATTGATAATAAATATTTTGATAAGAATGACGAGGAAATTTTAAATTCTTTTGCTAACCAGGTCGTCATTGCTTTATGGAATGCAAATATTATAGAAGATTTGAATAATTATTTCATAAATATTACCGAGATATTAATCCAGGCATTAGAAAATGAGTCACTTGGTCCTAAAGGACATTTTATGAGACTGGCTCGAATGGCCACGCAAATTGGTAATAAGCTGGGAATAACCGGAAAAGACTATAATAATTTATATTATGCCTCTCTACTGCA
>DASRME010000211.1:0-2630 GCA_035648095.1 Atribacterota bacterium
GACCTAGTTAATATAATAATATTGAAGTTTTGTATAATCAATTGATGTATTGACGAATTTCTTGATAAATTTATAGTTGTATTATATAATATGAAAGATAATTATTTAGATAGTTTAATAATTTAAACTTTTTATTTATAATCAAATTTGATGAACAGAATGATATTATTACAATTTCGCCCATAACATTATCATTTTGTTAACAATAATATATACGAGATGGGAGGTGTGTAAATATGGCCAAAATAAAAGTAAAAGACAATGAAGAAATGGATCACGCCCTTCGAAGATTTAAAAAGGAATGTCAGAAGAGCGGAATAATATCTGATCTTCGGCGTCATGAATTTTATGAGAAACCAAGCGTACGAAGGAAAAAGAAAGCGCTTGCTGCTCAGAGGAAACTGAAAAAAAGAGGTAAATTTTAAATGTCAGAACAGATATCGTTAGAAGAAGTTATTTTTAATGATACGAAAGAGGCATTAAAGGGAAAAGAAAAATTAAAATTATCAACTTTAAGAATGATCCGAGCAGCAATTCAAAATGCTGAAATATCAAAAAAAGAGAAATTAACTGAAGATGAGGTAATTGGTATAATAACCAATTATTTAAAAAAGTTAGAAGATTCTTTAGATCTTTTTATTAAGGGTCAAAGGCCAGAGCTTGCTGATAAGGCAAAAAAAGAAATTAAAATAATAAAAGAATATCTTCCCGAGCAATTGTCTGAGGAAGAAATAAGAAAAATAGTAAAAGAAACTATGATCAAATTTAACTTTAAAGGTCTCCAGAATATTGGTCCTGCTATGAAAGAAATCATACCCCAATTAAAGGGGAAAGCAGACGGGAAATTAGTTAATAAAATAGTACGGGACTTACTGGCCGTGTAAAAAAATAAATGTTAAGAAGAAAGACTCAGACTTTTGTTTGATAAGGTATTTTGGGTCTTTCTTCGTTTTTGCATGACTAAAGTATTAAAAATAAATACTTTGGGGTGTAAATTATTTGATAATAAAATGGAATTTAAATAAAAGGCACGAGATACTTCTTGTCATTATAATTATATTTGTATTTTATAGTTTAATTTCTATAAATTCTTTCGCCAACGAAAAAGATATAGTATATTTAATCTCTATTAAAGGAACAATTGACCTAGGCTTATCTTCTTATGTAAATAGGGCTTTAGAGGAAGCAGTATCAAATAAAGCGGATGCAATTATTTTAGAAATTGATACCTTCGGGGGAAGGGTTGATGCTGCCACAAAGATAAGAGATAAAGTAATGGACTTGACTATACCGAGCGTAGCTTATGTTAAAAATAGGGCATGGTCAGCCGGAGCTCTGATCGCTCTATCGGCAGAACATATTTTAATGGATAGAAGTGCTAGTATCGGAGCAGCAGAACCAAGACCGGCAGACGATAAAAATATTTCAGCTTTAAAAGCTGAATTTACTTCTACTGCTTTAAGCAGGGGACGTTCAGAAGAGATAGCAGCTGCCATGGTTGACAAAGACATAGAAATTGTAGACATAATAGAAAAAGATAAAATATTAACTTTAAATTCTGCACAAGCTATAAAATTAAATTTTATTGACGGTAATGCTTCAAATATTGAAGAAGTTTTAAACTTTCTAAAACTGAAAAATGATAAAATAGTATATATTTATCCAAATTGGGCAGAGAATGTAAGTCGATTTGTTACTAACCCCGTAGTAAGCCCTCTATTATTGTCTATAGGTTTTTTAGGACTTATCGTTGAATTTTTGACCTTAGGCTGGGGAATCGCAGGGTCAATAGGAATAATTTCTCTGTCTTTATTTTTTGGGGGGCATATAATTGGCGGCCTGGCTGGGCTTGAAACCATTGTCTTATTTATAATCGGTCTTCTTTTGATTTTAGTAGAAATATTTATTATCCCCGGATTCGGTCTGGTTGGAATAGGTGGAATTGCAGCTATTTTAGCCAGTATATTTCTTACTTTTGGGAATATTATCCAGGCGACTTATTCTATCTTAATTGCTCTAAGTATATCCGTAATAGGTATTTTCCTATTAATTAAATATATTCCTTCCACTCGAACCTGGAGAAAGTTTGTGCTTTCTACTGAACAGAAAAAGGAATTGGGCTATACAGTAGGGACAAGAGATTTAAAACGATTAATTGGTAAAGAAGGTATTGTCATTACACCTTTACGTCCATCTGGCATAGCAGAGGTTAGTGGCAGAAAATTAGATGTTATTACTCAGGGAGAATATATTATTTCCAATAGCAAAATTAAAATAATTAGCGTTGAAGGTAATAAGATAGTTGTCGAAGCAATTGATGCTTCTTGATAGTTTATTATTTTTAAATAAGGAGGTAATAAAATGTTTGAATTATTAATTCCATTAATTCCAATTATTGTCGTTATTCTTATAATCTATATTTTCTTTCAATTTATACCAGTAGGATTATGGATTTCCGCTATAGCGGCAGGAGTAAAGGTGGGGATTTTTACTTTAGTGGGTATGAGACTTAGAAGAGTTCCTCCCCATCAGATTGTTAATGCTTTAATAAAGGCCACTAAAGCTGGTTTGACTATTTCTATTGATAAATTAGAAGCACATTACTTGGCTGGGGGAAATGTTGATCGAGT
>DASRME010000212.1:0-5768 GCA_035648095.1 Atribacterota bacterium
TTACTCGATGGTCTTCTTTTCCCAAATCAACGATCTCGTCTTTCATCAATCCGATAACCCCATCCCTCATACCCAGAATGTTTTTAATTTTTTTTGATTTAAGACCTTCCTGAATAAGACCGCAAAGGCTTGAATTGATCACCGAGGTAGGTCCGCCAAATTGCCCTATAATCGCATTTTCATTCATAAGTCGTTCCTGTTTCTGCAAGTCTATAAATTAATTTACATTTTAGATGATGATACTTTCTTCAAGATGATAGAAGAGATTTTCTTTGCACCTTCATTTGACCGAAATAATCACTCTTATATATATTCCCTAATAACCCTGTTTAATTTGTTAGTAGCTACTTCTTCAAATTCTTTTATCTTCTTATTTTTTTTCTGGTAATTAACAAGTTTATCCTTATAATTGCTCAAACTCCGGCTTAAGGCCTGAAGCCCCGGACCTCCTAACTGTTCCCGAACAGATATAAAATATTCAGGGTCAACAAATTTCATTAGCTTGGCTTCAGTAATTTTTGGTTCTCTCTGTATAGTTTCAACAAAAATAGATCTAAATAACTCATATTTAATATCTCCGAGCGGCTTCTTTTCCTTAATTAATATTATAACTAACTGGGAAGTAATTTCATGAGCCTGACGAAAAGATATCCCTTCTTCCCTTACCAGTGAATCAGCTAACTCCGTTATAGATACATATGTTTCTCCAATATGCTCTTTTATTTTTTCTTTATTAACCTTTAAGTTTAACACAAAATCTGTCAACAATTTCAAAACCCTTTCGCCAGTTAAAAAAGCTTTAAATCCTATCACCTGGATTGAGTCTTCTGCATCATTCATATCAGTAAATGGAGTATTACGCATGGAATTAACCACGGTATCACAATACCCGATCATAATTGAAGATAATATCCTCATATGTTCAATGGGAACCGGATTTCTTTTTTGGGGCATAATTGAACTGATTTGAACAAACTCATTAGGAACATAAAGATGAGAGAGCTCAAAACTGGTCCATTGTCCAAGGTCTTGGATAAAACGACCCAGGTTAATAAATAAGATCTTTAAATTAGAATAAACCTCTGTTAAGTAATCAACCGCAGCAATACAACCATAAGAATTTTCCTGAACTTCAGAAAAACCTAAAAGTTCAGCCATCCTTTCCCGGTTTAAATTAAATCCGGAGGTAGTAATTGCCGCTGCCCCCATACTACTCTTATCAACAACCCGATAGGCTTGGAACAAGCGATCCAGATCACGTTCTAATATTTCAATTAAAGCCCCAAGATAATGACCAAATGTGGTCGGTTGAGCGGGTTGACCATGAGTGTATGCAATAACAATCACCGCTTTATTTTCCTCTGCTACTTTTATTAGTGAATCAATCAACTTTACTAAATGGTTTATTAGAGAAGATAAATAAAGCTTGATCTTCATCTTATATATGGTTACATCCATATCATTACGACTTCTGCCTGTATGCATCTTACCTGCTATTTCTATACCAATCTTCTTGATTAATTTCTGTTCTATATAAAAATATACATCCTCAAATTCTCCGGTATATTTAAGAGAGGTAAGATCTATCTCCTTTTCTATTTCATACAAGCCCTGGATAATCTCTTTAGCTTCCCCGACCGTAATAATATTTTGTTCTGCAAGCATAACTGTATGAGCATAGTTTATCGCCATCAATTCTTGGTAAAAATGCTCTTTAAAGCTTTCAAAGAGGGGTTCCAAAACCACCTCCTTATAACTGGCAGCCGGAAATATAGAATTATCCCTTTCCATGCTTTTAACACCTCCACGGAAAATACTCTAAAGTTCTATATTTAACAATCTAGCTATATTACCCCCAAAAATCATTTGTACCTCATTCTCAGGAATATTTAAGAATCGCACAACCTTATTCTGCTCTTTTAAATAATCCATGACAAAACCCCTGGGGAAATATGATGAGTCTGTGCCAAAGATGATCCTCTCCGGGCCAAAAGTCTTATAAAATTTTTCAAAACTCGACTCCAAAGTAACTGGATATGGCATCCAACACATCCATTGATTAGACCCAGAAGTATCTACATAAATATTCTCACAGACCCAACCTAAAAACAAAAGTTCTTTAATGTATCCACAACCAAAATGAGGTATAATAAAATTAACCTTCGGAAAATCTTTAGCAATACTCTCCAGAAGAGCCGGATTTATATTTTCATTGTAAGCAATACCATTAGCACTACCGAGAATACCAAAGTGAATTAATACGGGTATATTATATTTAGCACAAACCTCCCAGACAGGATAAGCCGATTTATCGGTTATTGGTTTATCTAAAATAGGGGCTAAAATTTTATAACCCTTTAAACCTAATTTAATGACAGCTTTCTCCAATTCTAAAGCCGCATCTTCCGCAAATAAATTATGATGGGCATAACCAATAAAACGGTCAGGAGCCATTTTAATAATTCTAGCAAGGCGCTCGTTACCACCACCGGTTACCCAGACTATTTTTTCAATCCCTCTTCTATCCAGTTCCTCTACCCAGTTTTGAGCCAATTCTTCATCGGTTAATTCAGTCCTATCCGGTTTGGCAAATCCCCATGCCTTTCTCCATTGTTCCTGAGCCTTTGAAACGGTTTGTTTATCAACTAAACGTTTGAATTCATTAAATCTTTCTTTACTAACCATCTTTTTCACCATCGGCTCATTCACCGGAAAATGAGCATGTGAATCTATTATTTTTAATCCTGAATACATCTTTACATTATCCTTTCAATCCAGATAAACTAATACCTTCAACTATTTGTTTCTGGAAGATTAAAAAAACTATTAAGACGGGAATAGTTGCCACAGATGCACCTACCATAACCATCTCCCATTCGGTCTGGAACTCACCCGAGAAAAAAGCAAGACCTACGGGTAAGGTATATAACTCAGTCTGGCTGGTAACAATTAATGGCCATAAAAATGCATTCCAATTCCCGAGAAAAGTAAAGATAGCTATGGCAGAAATGGCAGGCTTAACTAAAGGCATTGCCACCTTCCACCAGATCTGAAATTCATTTGCCCCATCAATCCTTGCTGCATCCAACAGTTCATCAGGTACACCCTGAAAAAACTGTCTCATTAAAAAAGTACCAAAACCTGTCATAATTCCCGGGAACATGATGCCCCAATAAGAATTAACCCAGCCCAAGTTGTTTGCCATGATATACCAAGGAATAATTAACATCTCAGTTGGAATCATCATGGTTGAAAGAATTAAAATAAAAATTATTTTTTTCCCTCTAAAATTATGCTTACACAAAGTGTAGCCAACCAATGAATCAAAAAACATAACAGAGAGAGTAACCAATAAACCAACTACAAAAGAATTTAAAAACCATCTGGGAAAACTACTTTCCTCAAATAACCTGATATAATTATTAAAAGTTGGATCTGGTGGAATAATGGACAGATTATAAATATCCCAAGGTTGTTTAAATGATGTTGCAATCATCCAGACAAAGGGAAAGATGGTAATAATTCCACCCACTGCCAACAAGACATAGATCACCGGATTTGTTCTTTTTAATTTTCCCTGGTTCTCTTTTTCTTTCCTCATTTTATCTCCAACACCCTTAACTGAACTAAAGTTATACATAGAATTATCACAAATAAAACAATGGTCATGGCCGAAGCATACCCCATATCAAAACTTCTAAAGGCACTGTCGTAAATATAAAGAACAAGGGGTTTGGTAGAATTCAAGGGACCACCTTCACCTTGACGAGTCATACTATAAACCTGGGTAAAAATACGTAAATATTTAATGGTCCCTGTAACAATTAAAAAGATAATCGTTGGCCTTAAAAGCGGAATGGTAATCTTAAATAATTTCTGCCAATTATCTGCGCCATCAATATCAGCTGCATCATATAAAAATTCAGGAATCGCTTTTAATCCGGCCAAAAATATAATAACCTGAAAACCTATCTCAACCCAGATGGTTGGTGCTAAAATTGAGGGTAAAGCCTGACTGGTTGATTGTAAAAAAGGTTGTTGAAGTATGCCGAAAAAGCCTAAAATATTATTGAAAAAGCCAAGCGGTAACGGTTGATATAACCATCTCCAGACCCAGGAAACTGCGACTAATGAGGTCATATAAGGTATGAAGTACAATGTTCTGTAAAATGCCAATCCATGTTGCAATTTATTTAAATTATAGGCTATTATAAAACTTAAAATCAAATTAATAGGTAGACCAAAAATAACATATTTAAAGGTGTTGCCTAAAGTTTTCAAAAATACTGGGTCATGAATCATTCTTTGATAATTTTCTAATCCTATAAACCGCTTTTCAGAAGAAACTATGTCCCAGTCAGTAAAAGAAATATAAAAGGAACTAAAAGCCGGATAGATTCTTATCACTAGATAAAATATTAAAGGTAAAAATAAAAAGATATAGGCCCAGATAGCCTTTTTTTGTTCAATAGATAGTTTATTAAATCTTATTTCCAAAAATAAACCTCTCCTCTTTTTAACTGAAGGAGGGAGGGTTTCCTCCCTCCTTTTCTGAATATAAATTCTATTTGTCAGAGTAATATTTATCTAATACCTTCTGTTCGGTTGCGGCTACTGCATCCACTGCTTCTTTTACTGTCTTACCCTCTAATTTCACCAAATCATAGGCATCAATCCAGGCCTGTCTCTGAGCCATTTCATCAACAAAGTATGTTGCATGGGCATATTCCAATCCTTTAATAAAGGGTCCGTATTTAGGGTCATTTATATTCTCTTCTTTAAAAGCTACAGATGGTTTGGCAGGTAACTCTCCAATATTCTTAAGCCAGAGTTCCATAGTGCTATCAGATGTTAAAAATTTTAGAAATTTTATTGAAGCTTCCAATTGTTTACCTTCAGTGAAGCTGGTAATACCATTAGCCCAGAAAGAAGCAAAATTAGATTTAATACCATTATGAGAAGGTAGCTCAGCTATACCATAATGAAGATTTTCCAACTTATCAAGTGTACCAATTCTGAAAGACCCATCAATAGTCATTGCCGCTTTCCCTGCTTTAAAGGCAGTAACATCATCAGTTAAAAAACCTGCTTGACCGACTTTATATTTCTCTGTTAAATCTGTAATGAATGTCAAAGCATCATAACCGCTCTGATCATTATAGGTTACCTTACGATTATCATCAGAATAAGGTTTACCACCAAATTGACGAATTAATATCTCTCTTACCCAATGATGTAATTGACCCCTTAACTCAGCTGTTAAACCTTCTTCTACTAAATTGCCAGCTTTATCATATACAGTTAATTTTTGTGCATATTCTACCAATTCATCCAGAGTTTTGGGAGGAATTTCTGGATCTAAACCAGCCTTTTTAAATAAATCCTTATTCCAGATTAAAGCAAGAGATCTTACAGCTGTTGGTAAGGCATAATATTTACCATCAACTTTTGCTGCAGAAACCAATGAGAAAAAATCTTTTTCAATCATCTCAGGATTAAAAGCATCTTCAGGTAAGGCTTGTAAGTAACCCGCATTAATATATAGAGGCAGCCAACCACAATAAAGATTAACTACATTAGGCCCTACCCCGGCAGGTACTGATGCTGCAACCTTGACATTATAATCTTCATAAGGAAAAGTTACCTGGTTAACTATAATATCAGGATTTTCTTTTTCGAAGAGATCAATGAGCACATCGATTGTGTCTTTTTTAGTCTCATAAAAATACTGCCAGTAAGTAATCTCAACCTTCTCAGCACTCACCATT
>DASRME010000213.1:0-4145 GCA_035648095.1 Atribacterota bacterium
GGAGCAGCATAAGAAAAAGAAGAAACGATAGAAAAGAGTAATACAAACACCATTATAATTTGAATTAATTTTATTAATTTTTTCATTTTGATTTTTATGAGGGCATTTAACACACTCTTACCTCTTTTTATTAAACTTATAACTTGTAACCCGTAACTTATTACCTATCATTTATCACTCATCCCAATATATTATTTTGTCTTCTGTCTTCTTTCTCCTGGTTTTTCTTTGCTTTGCTATATGCTGCCATATACTATATACTAATTATTCTATACGCTACTCGCTAAACGCTATGCGCTATTTTTTATTTCACCAGATTTATTACAAATTCCTTTAAAAAATTTATAATTTCTGTAGAATTAATTCCGGAAAGGTCAATTTTAGAAATTCCAGTCAATTTATGTTCCTCCTTTATTAACCTTTGTTGATAAAAAGAAGGCAGCCTGCTTAATTTAGCCTTTATCTCAATATTCTCCGGATATCTGAAAATTAACTTATTTTCCTTTACCACCAGAGAACCAATACCTAACTTTCTTAAAAATATCTTCAGATATATTATCTCCAATAAATTCCTTACCTCCCGGGGATAAATGCCATATCTATCTTTTAACTCTTCTTTGGTTCTCTCTAAACCTTCTAATTCTTTTATCTCAGCTAATTTCCTATAAGTGATAACTCTTTGCTTTAAATCAGAAATATATCCCCCGGGAATATAAGCGTCTATCTTTATATCGATAATCGGAATGATATCTTCTTTCTTTTTCTTCCCCTCTTTCTCTTCCCGTAATTCTTTAACCGCTTCTTCTAGTAAACGGCAATAAAGATTGAATCCCACTTCACTTACAGACCCATGCTGCTCTTTGCCCAGCAGATTCCCTGCTCCTCGAATCTCTAGATCACGCATGGCCAATTTAAAACCGGAGCCTAACTCGCTGAACTCTTTAATCGCCTGCAATCTCTTTTTTGCAGTATCAGAAATAGAGTGGTAGGAAGGATAAAGAAAATAAGCATAGGCACGTCGATCAGTTCTTCCCACTCTCCCTCTTAATTGATAAAGTTGAGATAATCCAAATTTATGAGCATCATCGATAATAATTGTATTTACATTGGGAATATCCAAACCAATTTCTATAATAGTAGTACAGACTAAAATATCAAATTTCTTTTCTATAAAATCAATCATTATGTCTTCTAACTGCTCTTCCGCCATTTGTCCATGGGCGATTCCAACTCTAGCCTGGGGAAAGAGCCGATTTAATTCCCGTGCTATCTTCTGGATACTCCTTACTCGATTGTGGACAAAGAATATTTGCCCCTCCCTATCTAGTTCTCTTCTTATAGCTTCTGTTATCACTTTATCATCTTTCCGACAGATATTAGTAGCGATAGGAAATCTATCTTCCGGGGGAGTATTTATTACACTTAAGTCTCTGACGCCAATCAGTGACATATGCAGGGTGCGAGGGATAGGAGTGGCAGTCAGGGCAAGCGAATCAATGCTCTCTTTTAACTTTTTTATTCTTTCTTTATGAAGAACTCCGAAACGCTGCTCTTCATCCACAATTAACAGTCCTAAATCCTTAAACCGGATATCATTTTGAATTAACCGGTGGGTTCCTATAATGATATCTACCTTTCCTTCCTCCAAACCTTCGATAACTTTTTTTTGTTCCTGTTTGGTTCTAAAACGGGAAAGCATGTCTATATTTATAGGGAAGGAATTCATTCTTTCCCGAAAATTATCATAATGTTGTTGAACCAGAATAGTGGTAGGTGCTAAAATTGCCACCTGTTTTCCGTCTAATACCGCCTTAAAGGCAGCTCTTATAGCTATCTCTGTTTTGCCGTAACCTACGTCCCCACATACTAATCTCTCCATAGGTTTGATTATTTCCATATCAGCTTTTACCTCAGATAAAGCCTGCAATTGATCATAGGTCTCTTCGTAGGGAAAAGACATCTCCAGTTCTTGCTGCCAGTTATTATCTTTAGAGAAGGCAAAACCCCTGATTTCTTTACGAGCAACATATAAAAGATAAAGCTCCTGAGCTAATTTTTGAATTGACCTTTTTGCCTTGCCTTTGACTTTCCCCCAGGAGACCCCCCCTAAACGATAAATCTTGGGAGTTTTATCTTTGATGCCTATATATTTATGAATTAAATCAAACTGGTCTACCGGGACATATAATTTATCCTCTTGTGCATATTCGATTAAAAGATAATCTTGTTTTACTCCTTTAACAGCTAAATTTATAATCCCTCTATATATACCTATGCCATGCTCAATATGCACTACATAATCTCCCGGAGAGATATCCATTACATCAGAAAAGGGTTCACTCCGATGCCTGGTTAATTTATATCTTTTATTCCTTTCCTTACCAAATATTTCCTTGTCGGTTATTAAAACCGTTTTAAGATCTGGAAGTCTGAATCCATAATTTAAGTAACCATAAGAGATGAAGATAGTTGATTTTAAAGGAGTATATTCTTCTATCTTTCCTATAGTAAATCTTTTTACTCCTCTTTCTTCTAATATTTCCCCTAAACGCTGGGCTCGTCCTTCGTTTCTCACCATAATAATAATATGCTGTTTCTCTTTTCGCCACTTTTCTAAATCTTTAGCAAATAGATCTAAATTTCCAAAATAACAATTTATTTCTTGTCCTCCAAAAGCAAATTCTATGATATCTTCTTTTGTTTCATCCTGATTATCGGAAATATCTTCTTTGTTCTCATCTGAAAGATAGGTAAAATTAATTATTTTTTTAGATTTTAGTTTACTTCCTATCTCGGAGTTAGTGATAAAATAAGAAGAAGGTGAGAAGATTGATTCCATTTTGTCTTGTTCCATTTTTTGATAAATACCTGCGATTTCTTCCTGAAACTCCTCTTCTTTTTCTTTAATTAATTCTGCTTCGTTTTGTAATACTATCAAGTCTTCGGGAAGATAATCAAAAATAGTGCAGTAATTATAATTAGATGAACCATCGGCTATTAATTCCCGGGAAGGAAGAAGAGTATAATCATTTAATTTAATGATTGACCTTTGAGTGCTCAAATTAAAATACCTGATCGATTCTATCTGATCTCCGAATAATTCCAACCTAAGAGGATTTTCACTGGTTACGGGGAAAAAGTCGATAATACCTCCCCGGCTGCTAAATTCGGTTTTTTCTTCGACTATATCTACCGAGTGATAATTTTGGTCCAAGAGATTTTTTAAAAAATCTTCCTTTTTTAAGATATCCCCTACTTTTAATTTCCAACTTGTCTTTTTAAATTTTTGAGGAGAGGCCAATTTGGGCAAGAGGGCTTTAATATCAGCAATAAAAATAACCCTTTTTTTGTCCTCGCCATTCATAGAAAGAGATTTCAGAATATTTATCCTTTGATCAATTATCTGGGGATCAGAGTTAATATTTTCATAAGGGAGAACATCAAAAGAAGGAAAAAGAAAAATATTTTCTTCTCTATTTTGAGACTTATTTAAAAAAGTGTCCAAGTCCTGGTAAATTTTTAAGGCATTTTCCTGAGAATTGGTAATAATGAGGTAAGATTTTTTTATTCCCTCTTTTAAAACTAAGGCAGCAATAAAAGAAGAACGGGCACTATCCTTTAGGCCGGAAAGTAAAATTTTATTTACCAACTTTCCTTTTAATATTTTTATTACTTCTTCAAATTCTTTAGATTGATTCCATAAGGATAGTATTCCTGGTAAGCTCATTATAAATATTAATGTTCCTTTCGGTATTGGTTCTTTGGTCGTCCGGTCTGCCAGTCTACCGGTCCTCCAGTCAATTTAGTCGTTAGTGAATGGCCTTAGTTTATTAATTAATACGGTTAACCAGTTTGCCAGTCAAAATGCAGGTTGCAAGTGTAAAAAAGCTTTTAAAGAGAACAGAAATCTGAAAACTGTAAACCGATAACTAATAACTGAAAATTTATATTTAAAACTAACGACTAACGACCAATTACTATTTCGCTAATACCAAAGCTAAGTCATAAAGATTTTGTGGAATAGTTTTCTGTTGTGCAAGGACTTCTGCTAAATCAGTTGCTTCAATTTTATTCCCGATTAACCCAATCATTTTAGATGTTTCACCTTTTAACAGATGTTCTATGGCTGCTGCCCCTAAACGGCT
>DASRME010000214.1:0-3506 GCA_035648095.1 Atribacterota bacterium
GTTTATTAGTTTAGGATTTAAAGAAATAACCCAAGTAGAAAATAAAGTATCCTTTTTAGAATTCGGTTTTCCTGATATTGATGATTATTTAAAAGATTTAAAAAGAGCAGCCAATGATAAAATTGCTCAGATAAAAAATAAGATTAATAAATTATCTTCTATAGCAGCCATTGTCATGAATTGTAACCCATTTACATTAGGGCATCAATATTTAATTGGACAAGCTGCTTCTGAAAATGATTTAGTATATATTTTAGTTGTAAGTGAAAATAAATCTGTTTTTCCAACTAGAACAAGAAAAGAATTAATAAAAAAAGGAACCGCACATTTAAATAATGTTATTGTTCTAATGGGAGGAGATTATATAATTTCAACAGCAACTTTTCCTTCATATTTTACTCAAGAACAAGAGTTAGCTGAAGTACAGGCTAAGCTTGATATAAAAATATTTTCTGTTTATATTGCTCCTACACTAAATATAAAGCGAAGGTACGTAGGAGAAGAACCGTATTGTCCAGTAACAAGAAAATATAATGAAATTATGAAAAAAGGCTTGATAGAAAACGGCGTAGAGTTTATGAAATTAAAAAGACTTAAAATGAATGGTAAAGCAGTAAGCGCTTCAACTGTTCGAGCATTACTTAAAAAAAGTGATTTTACTGGAGTAGAAAAGTTGGTTCCATATACCACTTTCAGTTACCTAGTTTCTGAAAATGCAAAACATATTATTACAAACTTGAAAAAAGCAGATTCAAGGCATTAAAAAATAAGGAGGAAATATTCTTGAAGATTATAAAAAAAGCTCAGGCAGGTTCCTTAGAGTCATGTGATATTTTTTTAAAAGTAGAACCTTGTGATTGTGGTATAGAGATAAATATAGAAAATGTAGTTAAAAATAGATTCGTAGAGCGTATAAAAAAAATTATTAAAGAAACCCTTAAAGAGTTATTAGTCGAAAACGTTAAAATTGATATCAATGATAAAGGGGCTTTAGATTGTACCATTAAGGCTAGATTAGAGACTGCTATTCTGCGAGCATGTTAGGAAGAAGGGAAGGATAATGGAAAAATTAAGACGAACTTTGTTATATGTCCCAGGTAATAATCCGGCAATGATTCAGAGTGCAGGTTTCTTGGGAGCTGATTTTGTTGTTTTTGATCTTGAAGATGCAATCCCTATAAATCAAAAAGATTCTGCCCGGATTTTAGTAAAAAATGCATTAAAGAGTATTGATTTTAATAGTGTTGAAACAATGGTTAGGATTAATTCTTGGGGATCTGGTCTTACAAAAAAAGATTTAGATAGCATAATCCCATCCGAGCCTGGTATTATTTTGTTACCAAAGGCTGAGTCTAAAGAAGATATCGAAAAAGTAGTAAGGTGTATAGAGCTAGAGGAAAAAAAATATAATAAAAAAATTCCAATCGAAATTTTTGCTTTAATTGAAACTCCCTTAGGTGTAATAAATTCGTTAGAAATTGCCTGTGCTGATAAAAGAATGACTGGATTGCAATTTGGGGCAGAAGATTTTACTGCAAATATCGGAACTAAACGAACAAAAAGCGGTGAAGAGTTATTTTATAGCCGCTCTCAAATAATTTTAGTTTGTAAGGCAAAAGGAATTAGTGCAATTGATACTCCTTTTGTTGACATTGATGATATGGAAGGTTTAAGGAAGGAAACTGAGTTTGCGAAGCAGCTAGGATTTGATGGGAAAGCTGTAATTAGTCCTTTACATATAGATGTTGTCAATGAAATATTTAGTCCTGATGAACGAGAAATTAGTTGGGCTAAAAAAGTACTAAACGCTTTTGAAAAAGGAGAAAAAGAAGGAAAAGGGGCAGTTTCTGTTGATAGAAAAATGGTAGATGCTCCCATAGCAGCCAGAGCGAGAAGGATAATAGAAATTGCAAAAAGGATGGCAATATAAAATGACGAAAGTAGTAAAATCAATAAAAAAAGTATTAAAATTGGTTAATATAAAAGATGGTATGACGATCTCCTTCCATCATCATCTGAGAAACGGAGATTATGTTATGAACCTCGTATTGGAAGAAATAGCCGAAATCGGGGTAAAAAACTTAACTCTAGCTGCTACTGGTATATATCCAATTCATCAGCCCTTAATAAAAAAAATGGAAAATAAAATAATTACTAAAATAGATACCGACTTTGTATCTGGTCCTGTAGGAGAAGCTATTGTTAATGGTAAACTAGAACAACCAGCAATTTTTAGAAGCCGTGGTGGTCGAGCTAGAGCAATTGAAACCAAAGAATTAAAAATCGATATTGCCTTTATTGCAGCCCCTTCTGCTGATTCAGCAGGTAATATTAATGGGGTTGATGGCCCATCTGCTTGTGGTCCCTTAGGATATGCAATTCCTGATGCACATTATGCTGATAAAGTTATTGCTATAACTGATAATCTTGTTGATTACCCTTTATTTCCAGTTCGCATCGAAGAGAATCTTGTAGATTATGTTGTGGTAGTAGATAGAATTGGAGATGCACAAAAAATTATGTCAGGTACTACTATTATCACTAGAGACCCTATTGGATTAAGGATTGCAAAATATGCTTTACAAGTTATTGAACAGTCAGGGCTATTTAAAACAGGTTTTTCTTTTCAAACCGGAGCCGGAGGTATTTCTTTAGCAGTTGCTGATTATCTACATAAAAAAATGAAAGAGAAAAATATAATTGGAAGTTTTGCATTAGGCGGAATAACAAAATTTTTAGTCGATATGCTAAATGAAGGTCTTTTAAAAACATTACTTAATGTACAAAGTTTTGATTTAGATGCAGTAAAATCAGTGAAAGAAAACCCTCAACATCAGGCGATTTCAGTTTCTCGTTATGCAAATCCAAAAGCAAAAAGTTGTGCTGTAGATAATTTAGATATTTCTATATTAGGAGCGAGCGAAATTGATACTAATTTCAATGTTAATGTTGTAACTGATTCGAATGGGATTATTATAGGGGGTTCAGGAGGGCATAATGACTCTGCTGATGGTTCAAAACTTACTATTATTGTAACTCCTTTAATTAGAGGGCGTTTTCCTGTTGTTGTTGATAAGTTAACTACCGTTACTACACCCGGAAGATGTATTGATGTGGTTGTTACTGAACGGGGGATTGCAGTTAACCCGAATAATAAAGAAATTGAGCAAAGACTTATGAATTCAAATCTGCCCATTGTTCCAATCAGTAAATTAAAAGAGATGGCTTATCAATTGACTGGTAAACCCGAACCAATAAAATTTTATGATCGAATTGTAGCTAAGGTGGAAGAGAGAAACGGAGAAATAATTGATTATATTAGAATGCTAAAATATTGAATAATTTAGTTAATTTGGAGGTTTTGAATCTAGAAAGGGGATTTCTTTCCAGATGAAGCGATTAGATGATATCTTATCTGCTCGAGAGAATGTAACTAAAAAAATATTTAGTTTAATAGATTTTTATAAGAAGCCGGTAATCTCTATAACCTTTAACATCCCCGGACC
>DASRME010000215.1:0-6388 GCA_035648095.1 Atribacterota bacterium
TGGACATAACCCATACTTAGTCCTTCAGTCTCGAATTAAAAATTTTAAACCAGAATATCTACGAGAACTTTTGTATTCTGACAGAAAATTATTGGACGGATGGGATAAGAATATGGCTGTCTATACCAGACCCTAATGTTACACTGGAACAGTACTTCGAGTGGAAGGTTAAAAGGCGAATCGGAGCTGTCGGACTACTGTGGGGACGTTATAGTGAAGCATGGCTTGGTATACACTGGAGGAAAAGAAACTACCATGTTTTCCATCATTCAGGTCTTTATGATTTATGGTATGATCATCGTTGGCGATCCCATGGCTGCAACTGGACATTATGGGGTTTCATGTGTGGGTAAGCCTGATGAAAAAACCATGGAACAGGGCAGGCTTCTTGGAAAAAGAGTGGCCAAACTTGCCCTTAAGGTTGTAAAATAGTGAGAATTTTAAAACTCAATTGCATAAAAAAAATGAGGGGGAAGATGAAAAGTAGTGATATTGCAAGAAATAACCCCTTAATTTTTAAAAGAGGTATGGTTAATTGCTAAATCTATTAGAGAATAGAATTATTCAGTCGATAAAACAAATAAAAGGAGGCATAGAAGAAGGCTTCAGTGCTGCAATCCCAATTTGTTTAGGTTATTTGCCGTTAGGGTTTGCTTGTGGTGTTTTAGCACAGAAAGCAGGTTTGTCTATTTTTGAAATAGCAGGTATGTCATTGATAGTATTTGCTGGAAGTTCTCAATTCATTGCTGTTTCGATGATAGGAGCCAATTCATCTATCGGGGCTATTATAATAGCTACTTTTATTGTAAATTTAAGGCATTTTTTAATGAGTTCGGTTTTAGCAAAATTTTTAGTAAACAAGAAAAAAAGCTTTTTGTTAATTTATTCCCACGGAGTTACAGATGAATCATTTGCGATAAACTATAACAAATTTACAGAAGGGATATGGGACTCTCAAAAAGCAATGGTAGTAAATATCATCTCCTTTGCTTGTTGGAATCTTGGTAATATTATTGGAGGTTTAACAGGAGCGATTCTTCCTATCAGCAATGAAATTGCTAGCTACACACTTACGGCAATGTTTATATGTTTATTGGTGTTAAATTTAAAAAATAAGATTTTTATTATTGTCGGAATAATTACTGGAATAGCGTCTATTTACTTATCTTTAACTTTAAAAAATAGTTTTTATATAGTGATAACAGCAATTTTAGGAGCCTCGGTTGGATATTTTATTGAAAATAAAATGATAAAGAAAAAAAGAGAGAAAAATAATGTTGAGTGATATGAAAATATGGATATTAATTATTGGCATGGGAATGGTAACTTATTTACCAAGAATGATGCCTTTATTAATATTTTCTAAAAAAAATTTACCTCCTTGGCTGGAATCTTGGTTGAAGTATATTCCTGTTGGAATTTTTAGCGCCCTAGTTTTCCCGGACATATTCATAAGAAATCAAATGTTTTGTGTGACCATAAACAATATAGAATTAATTTCTTCAATATTAGTATTTGCTATTGCATTTAAAACAAGATCGTTAGGACTTTCAGTTATTGTTGGAATAATTTCATATTGGGTTCTGGGAGAGGTTATTAATATGTGAAATGATTACATTCTTCCCTTTTAGCTGCTGGTAGCGATTCAATAAGGTCAATATATATTCTTAAAAAATGACAAACAAAACTTCCCCTTGTCTTTTGTCCCTTGTCTTTCCCCTTTTTAAAACTTGTACTTGTTTTGATATACCTTAATTGTTATAATGTATCGCATAGACAATTTATATCTTAAACCTAAAATTTTAAAATTAAGGTAAATATTATGGATTTTTCAGTATTTCATAAAATCTCTGAAAATATCAATAAAGTAATCGTAGGTAAAAATACAGCGATTGAATTGATCCTGGTAGCTCTGTTGGCTGAAGGACACCTCTTACTGGAGGATGTTCCGGGTGTGGGGAAAACGCTCATGGCTAGATCCCTGGCCAGAAGCATTGGCGGTAAATTCCGTCGTATCCAATTTACCCCGGACTTACTACCCTCTGATATAACCGGCTTTAATGTCTATAACCAAAAAGAGGGGAAATTTATTTTCCAACCGGGTCCTGTTATGTCCAACATTCTTCTGGCAGATGAAATCAATCGAACCATTCCCAGAACCCAATCCAGTTTACTGGAAAGTATGCAGGAAAAGCAGGTTACCGTCGATGGTGTAACCATGAATCTCCCATCTCCATTTTTTGTCATGGCAACGCAAAATCCCATTGAACTGGAGGGAACTTTTCCTCTCCCGGAAGCACAACTGGATAGATTTTTAATGCAGATTAAATTAGGTTATCCATCACAGAAAGAGGAAATGGCCATATTGGAACGCTTTCAGAAAGAAGATCCTCTGGAAAAGCTTCGTGCAGTCATTACACCTGAAGAAATACTGAATCTACAAAAAGAGAGGAAAAAGATTCATGTTTCCAGGGAAATCAATCACTATATTGTGTCCCTGACAAAGGCGACCCGAAATTCTCCCCGGATACGTTACGGTGCCAGTCCAAGAGCTTCCTTACACCTGATGCAAGCTGCTCAGGCATTAGCAGCCTTACGAAATAGAGATTATGTCTTGCCGGATGATATCAAAGAGCTCTTTATCCCTATCCTCGCTCATCGTATGGTCATTGAAACAAAGGAAAGATTAAAGGGGATTACGCCTCAGAAGATATTAAAAGAGATATTAAACCAAACCGAAGTACCAACGCAGGAATTGAATAAATGAACAATTCAGATCATAACTATCCGTTATCATCCATTTTTACTGAAGGATTTTTCCGTTTTTTTGTATTTATTTTACTTTTTATTTCCCTACTTTACGAACAAAAGAGCCTCATTTTAATCTCTATACTGGTGCTGGCTATGTTTTATGGCTCAAAATTATGGAGCACCTTTAGTGCAAAAAATATTCATTATTCTTTTGATGCAGAAAAGAAAAAAGGGTTTCCGGGAGAAATGATTGCACTACAGGCAGTCGTTTCCAATGATAAATTTTTACCAATATGGCTAAAATTAAAAATTCCCATAGATAAAAAGCTTAATCCTTCTTTAGATTCAGACCCTGAGTGTCTCTGTGAGGAATGTAATCTACTCTGGTATGACCGTTCTTCCTGGCAATGGAAATTAACTGCAAAGCACAGAGGTTGTTTTCAAATCGGACCGCCCTTTCTGGAAACAGGGGACCTCTTGGGTTTTTTCCAACAAAGAAGGTATCTTTCCCAATCTGTCGAGATGATTATCTATCCCCAACCTGTCTCCTTAAATTTTCTCTCTTCTCCCGTCAAAGAATTATTCGGAAAACCTGGTTTAAAAAGCCCGGTTAAAGATCCTGTATATCCGGTTGCCGTTCATGATTATTGTCATGGGGAACCTGCCAGATATATCCATTGGAAAGCGAGCGCCCGCCATGATCGTCTTCAATCAAAAGTATTTGAACCCTCTTCTCAACGAAAAACCCTTTTTGTTATTGATGTGAGCTCATTCCAAAAGAATAGACATGAAGATTTATTTGAAAAAACACTGGAAGTCATTGCAGCAATTGCTATGGAATTTGAAAAACAAGGTAGTCCATATGGTATCCTATCTAATGGGGAAATGGTAGGCAATGATAGTGCCAGTCTTCCTATTGCAACCGGGCCCGAACAACTTTCTATGGCAATGGAATTACTGGCTAGACTTCAGATGAAAACAGCAGTATCAATAGAGAAAATACTATTTAAAGAGAATATAATACCGGGAGGAACCGGTTGTATCTATTCTTCCTGCACTCTAAATAAAAAAAACATTCAGATTACACAATTTTTAAGACAACAGCGTATAGCTGTATATTTTATGACTGCAAAGGTTCCCCGTCATATTATTGATCATCATATTAACTTCTTTTTATTAGATGAAATTCATGGAGGGATTCTTGATTCTAAGCAAAATCGCACTTTAAATGAATAATTCGAGGACATTGTCATGACAGAAGGTCCAAATAGCAAAAGCACATTATTATTAATCTCTGCTGGTATGATGGAGATAACCTGGTTATATGCACTAGCCTGTATTTTGTTTTTAATGCTAGGGTCCCCTCTTATCCCCTTGTGGGCAGTGATTCTTTCCTTTTTTACGCCAATACTCATTATATCTATTTTAAAGGGAAGAGGAAGAAGGATTATTGAACATGTTATTTTGCATATTTCCTTCTGTTTTATGATTCTCCTCTATACTTTCTATGTCTACGGAAATTGTCAAGGGTCTTTTTTCAATTTCAAATGGCTGAAAATGCTTTTACATCAGCAATATGGATCAGTTGGCGGATTTTCCTATCTATTCATTCTTTTTTGGCTTTTATTTTTATGGATAAATGGATATAAATTAGTGAACCGTTCAAATAACTACTTTATAATCGCTTCCCGCTTCGATTTGGGTATAGTAATGCTCGTTTTTACCTTTATTATTTTAGGAAGCATGAATTTATCCTTGCCTTTTGCAGGTCTTTTAATCCTCTATTATTTTCTTTTTAGTATGTTTTCCATTTTTCTTGCTAAAAATTTAAGAAGTTCAAAAACAAGGCATCCTAACCAATTCAGTGGTACGGGTATGGTTTTAACTTTTATTCTGGCAGTATTGCTTTTTGGCAGCTGGACAGTATTATTCTTCCTGCCTCAGCTGTCTTCAGCAGCCCGGGCAGGTTCTCATGTTTTAAAAATAGTATCCAAACCATTGCTAAACCTCCTGCTTAAAATTATTTTATTCCTCTTTTCCGGCTATGGAAATCGTGCTGTTAATGTAAGCTCAATTTCTTCGGGTGATCCCGGTATCCCCCTGATAGAAAGTTCTGAACCAACTTGGTGGACTCAACTATTGGGATGGATGATTACCTGGGGAGGGCTAATTCTTTTGAGCTTACTTGCTATGATGGCAATCTGTTGGTTAATATGGTCACTCTGGAAATGGTTTTCTACAAAAACTGAGGTAGACACAAAGAGAAAAGGATTTTTTGAGGAATTGCTCCTTTGGTTTCTACATCTATTTTCTCTTGCTAAAAAAGTATTGGGCAGAATAGTTTGCCTCTTGAAAAACATCCGGAGAAAACAGGAAAATATATCTGTCCTTTTTCAAAAACTTTGCCGCTGGGGTCGTTCTAGTGGTATTCCCAGGGAAAGCTCAAAAACTCCCCAGGAATATGGCAAATACCTGACTCATTTCTTTCCTGATAACCAGCCTGATATCCAGCTAATTATAAAAAGCTTTAATCGGGAAATCTATGGGAAGAAACCCATTCAAGCAGAACAGCTAAGAAAGGCAAAAAAAGCCTGGCAGCGCTTGTCCCACCCTTCAAAATGGCCTTTACGCCTTTGGATTAAAATATTCTATTCCAGGAAATTTAAATCACAAGAAACTACTATTTCCACATAAAAAAAATTAAGACAGACCCCTATTTATATCTAAAAAGGTGAAATAAAGAAAGTTATTTGATTATCCTGATATTTTTAGATTATTCTATAGTTACAGAATACTTTGATAATTTTAATCAAAATGCTGCCATTGTAAATGTTTCATCATAGTAAATAATTAGAGCATTGTCAATTAACCAAAAATTTTTTAAAAAAAGAAGGATTTTTCAAATTAATATAGTAATATAGTAATATAGCATATAAACAAAGATAAGCTAGATTAGTATTTATATTCAAAAGAAAAAAAATAATAGAATGACTATTTCTATTTAAATTGAATATCGTAACCTGTATAAAGGTAACAGGAGAGACCAAAAGCACCCAAACTTTCAGGCCAAAGGACCGTTACCGGACAGAAATCTGGAGAGCTTTGTATAAAAAAGCACCGACGGGGCAATTCCTATTTTTTCAAAAAAGAAGGATTTCTTAATATGTTCTTAAAATGTGGTAAAGGAACGTGTTATGGAGCATACAAGCGAAAGTCGTAAAGAAGAGCTAAAAAGAAAGTGAACAAAAAAAGGGGGTGATATACAATATAACTAAATAAATTTTAAGGTAAATCTCAATAAAAAGTATTGAGTAAATAAAAAAGAAAAGGAGAGAAATAAAAATGAAAAAGTTATTATTATGGGTATTAGTATTGCTATTTGTTTCTACTGTAGTGGGTTTTTCGTTTGCATTGGATGTTGGTATCGTTCTTCCGACCAAGGAAGAGCCAAGATGGATACAGGACGAGACTCGCTTCAATGATGCGCTCAAGACTGCCGGCTACAGTGCTGAGATTCTATTCAGCCAGGGCTCTTCCGCTAAAGAAAAAGAGAATGTTGAAGCTCTGATTACCATGGGTGCCAAAGTTCTTATTATCTGCCCGCATGACGGTACCGCTGCTGCTGCCGCTGCAGACG
>DASRME010000216.1:0-5078 GCA_035648095.1 Atribacterota bacterium
AAAGCAATATCTATATCACTTTCCTTCCTGCCACTGCCTTTCACAGTAGAACCAAAAATATATATAAAATAAGGAGCTAATGCATCCACTAAAACTTTTTTTATAATTTTAATCTGATCATTACCAATCATTAAAATCACCAACTTTAAGAATATAATTTCTTCTTTTTATTTAATTATAACACATTAAAGATAATTTCAGCTTTTTTGTCTAATTTTATCCTTCTTTTTAACTTGATAAATAGACAGGCGAGCCTGCCCTCGTGAAAATAGAGGATGCTTGTCCTACGAGAGGGGGGATATTAGTATCCGCCGCCCACACTTACAATCCACATCTTGAATTTTATCTCTTCCTCATTATATACTATATATTAAATACTAACGAGATCACTAATGACTATTTTAGCTGGGTAACCAACTCACTATGCATAAAGCAATATCGCAATCACCCCAAATACTGCCTCAATCCCCATCAACACCAACACCAGATTACGCTCGCTGATTCCACCGCATACTTTTATTATCAATTGCGCTAATCCTACCGCTCTCCCATCAGGACAATACAACTTTCCATTTCTATAAATCCCAAAACTATAAGGAAAACGATTCTTCACCTTGATTAAAAAATCTACCACATAAGGAATTATGATAATAACCCCGGCTGTCTCATAATTACCGACAATCACGGCACACGCCATAACTGCTCCAATACTTAAAGTCCCCACATCTCCTACAAAAATTTTTGCGGGATACCAATTATAACGTAAGGTTGCTACCAATGCCCCCAAAGCAGCCATTAAAATTATTAAAGAAGTAGTTTGCCCAATCAAATAAGCAATGATGGCCAGCGACCCAACCGCCACTATTCCCATCCCTACTTCTAAACCATTAAAGCCAGCCAACATATTTACTGCATTAGCCGCTCCGGTAATACCTAAAGGCACCAAAAATAAAGGGTAAAGTATACCAAAATCTATCATCCCCATAAAAGGAATCCTCATCACACTATATCCTTCTTTAAGAGCCATTAAAGGCAAAGCCGCAAATACCGGTATAAACGCCTTAATCCATTGCTTCATAGAAATTAAATCATCAAAAACACCAATTATCACCACGATCATTACGGTCGATAAGACAGCCAGAATTGAGGTCAAACTAATCGAAAGAAATAAATCAAAAAAGGTCCTTAAAGCAATTGTAAAAATTATTCCTGCCCCGAAGCCGACAGCTATAACCAGCCCGCCCATTTCCGCAATTTCTTCCTGTTTCTCGCTATTCATATTCTTCCCTATGATTCCCGCCTTCTTCAATCGAGGTATTATTATGGGAAATCCCGCGAAACTAACTGAAAACGAAACCAAAAAAATTAAAAATATCATATGTTTTCCTCTTCTGCTTTTTCGGATTTATAAAACTATCTTATTAAAAACTTTTTAAATTCCCACTACACTAATCTTTTAACACTTCTTCAATTACTTTGATATATTTTTCGGTAGCAATTTTTCTATCAAAATTCTCTTCAAAATATTTTCGGCCATTAATTCCTTCCTCATAACACTTCTTATGATTATTATAATAACTAATTATCTTTTCCGATAAATCCTTATAATCTCCAATCTTCACTACTTCTCCACATCTTCCCTTTCTTATAATTTCAGTTATTTCACTTTCTCCCCCCACCACAGCAATCGCAGGTCTTCCGCTTGCTAAAATCCCATATATTTTACTCGGTACAACCATTCCTTCAAATCCTTTTTCTAAAGTTACTAAAGAAACACCAGCGAGTCCCAAGCTATATTTCAAAACTTCCCTCGGCTGAAATGGAAAAAATAAAACATTATTCAACCCCTTCTCTTTAACTTTTCTCTCAATATATTCCTTTTTTACCCCTTCTCCAATAAAAACAAATACAATCTCTCCCATTCCCTCTTTTGCCAGATATTCCGCAGCAGCAATTATGGTATCAAATTCGTGTAAATAACCTATATTACCTGAATATAAAACCACAAATTTTCCTTCTAATCCCCATTTCTTTTTAAGATAATTATTTTCAGTACACGCATCTTCATTCTTTAAAACTTTTATCCTATCTCCATTTGCCCAATTGTGTATAGTGATAATATGATCATTCTTCACGCCTGCATTTGCACTGCCAATTGCACTTGGCCCCACACTCACCCTCATTCCTCTTAATAATTCCCCTCTTATCTTCCTCTCCATATATTCACCCACAACTACTACCTTGTCTACTTTCCTCACAATCAGCTCAGAGAGTTTTTTCAAAAATCCAATAAATTGCTTATTCTTTAATTTGCCCAACTCTACTGCTAAATCTGGAAACAGATCCTGAACATTATAAATCACCTTGGACCTCTTAAATATCTTTAGCATTAATCCAGAGAAAGAAATAAAAGGAGGGGTAGATAAAACAAAAACCAGGTCAGGTCTCTCATAAAATAACATATGAAAAAAAATTAAAAAATGAAAAGAAAGATAATTCAAAACTCTTCCTGCCATTCTGTATTTATTAAAAGTAGTATTCTTAAGACGAAATATTTCTATTCCTTTGTAATTTTCTTTCCTTAAGATATTTCTTCTTTGTGTTTCCTGAGGGATTTCGGTAGGATTCCCAGTTATTACTTTAACTTTATAACCAGCTTTTACTAAATCTTCACACAAATCTAATAATAATTGTCCGGTAGCAGCGACTTCTGGATAAAAATGTTGCTGAATTACTAAAATTTTTTCTTTCAATTATTAACTATCATCCCTTCTTTATTTTAAAGCGGTTATTTCTATACCATTCAATTGTCCTCTTCAGCCCTTTCCTAAAATCCACCTTAGCTTTAAAGCCGAATTCTTGTTTTGCCCTACTCGTATCTAGCTTCCTTCTGGGTTGGCCATCCGGTTTACTGCCATCCCAGCTAATCCTTCCTTTAAATCCACAAAACTTTGCAATCAATTCCGCTAAACCCTTAATTGATATTTCTAAATCACTCCCTAAATTTACCGGTTCACTTTTATTATATTTTTCAACAGCCAGCAATATCCCCTCTGCCGCATCTTCCACATATAAAAATCCTCGAGTGGGTTTTCCTGTCCCCCAAACAACTACCTCATCTTCTCCCTTTTCTATCGCCCCCATAAATTTTTTTATTAAAGCTGGGATAACATGGGAACTTTTAGGGTTAAAATTATCTCTCGGCCCATATAAATTTAAAGGCAATAAAAAGATAGAATTAAACCCATATTGTATCCGATAGGCTTGAGATTGAACCAACATCATCTTCTTGGCTAATCCATAAGGAGCATTGGTCTCTTCCGGATAACCATTCCATAAATCCTTTTCCTTAAAAGGAACCGGAGTAAATTTAGGATAGGCACAGATAGTACCGATGGCTACAAACTTACCTACTTTATACTGCCTGGCATATTCCATCAGCATTGCCCCCATCAGCAGATTATCATAGAAAAACTTACCCGGATTTTCCCGGTTCGCCCCAATTCCTCCTACTACTGCCGCTAAATGAATAACAATATCAGCCGGATAATTTTGATATAATCTAACAACATTTTTCTCTTTGGTTAAATCATAATCTTCGAGCAGAGGGACAAATATATTATTACATCCTCGCTCCTTCAATTTCTCCACCACATAAGAGCCCAAAAACCCTGCCCCGCCGGTAACAATTACCCTCTTGTCTTCCCAAAAATTCATTTTTTACTCCTATCAATTTCTTCTGTCATTCCCGAGAAATCGGGAATCCATCCTTATATGTTTTTTTCTTTTTCTTTTTATCTTTCAATTATTACACATTCACACGATACTCGATACGCGATGTTTTATACTATTTTTACCCCACCGTTAAATGATTCTCCGTCCAGTTAATACCCTTTTGTTTTAAAATCTTCTTCCCCTCACCAGGTGAATCCAATCCTATTAATTCAACATCACTATCCACCATTATCCTAACCAATTCCTTAAAGTTAATTCTTGGATTCCACCCCAGTTCTTTTCGTGCCTTAGAAGAATCAGCCAATAAAAGCTCTACCTCCGTAGGCCTGAAATATCGAGAGTCTATTTCTACATATTCTTTCCAGTCTAATCCCGCATAATTAAAGGATTCTTCTAAAAATTCCTTAACCGAATGAGTCTCCCCTGTACCAATAACATAATCTTCCGGAACATCCTGCTGTAACATCATCCACATTGCCTCTACATAATCAGGGGCGTATCCCCAGTCTCTCTTGGCCTCAAGATTACCTAAATAGAGTTTCTTGTCTTTTCCGGCTATAATCCGAGCTAACCCCCGGGTAATCTTACGGGTTACAAAGGTCTCCCCTCTCCTTGGACTTTCATGATTAAATAGTATCCCATTACAGGCAAAAAGACTATACCCCTCCCGATAGTTACGTACCATCCAGTAGGCATAGATTTTAGCAGCCGCATAAGGACTTCTCGCTCTAAAGGGGGTATCTTCATTCTGTGGTGCTAGAGCATCACCATACATCTCACTACTTGATGCTTGATAGAACTTACACTTTATACCGCTTCTTCTTACTGCCTCCAATATCCTGGTAGTCCCTAAACCGGTAATATCTCCGGTATATTCTGGGATATCAAAACTGACCCGAACATGACTTTGTGCTCCCAAATGATAAATTTCATCTGGTTTAATATTATAAATCATATTAGTTAGTTGTCCAGAGTCACTTAAATCTCCATAATGAAGATGCAATCTTACCCCTCTCATATGAGGGTCTTTATAGATATGGTCTATCCTGCTGGTATTAAAAGTGCTGGCTCTTCTTATCATACCGTGAACTTCGTATCCTTTGGAAAGCAAAAACTCTGTCAGATAGGAACCATCCTGACCGGTAATACCGGTGATAAGAGCTTTTTTCATTATTTATTTCCCCTTTAATATTTTATTATAAAGTCTAATATAACTATTTGTGAATTTATCAATAGTATACTTCTCCAATACCCGTTTTCTGCAATTTATACTAAATTCTCTTCTCGTCTCTTCATCATTCAACAATTTTTCCAATGACCTGCCTAAAGCTTCAGTATTTTTT
>DASRME010000217.1:0-2184 GCA_035648095.1 Atribacterota bacterium
GATGGGTAGGATTGGGATTGCTATTTTTATAAGCATCGCCGGCAAATATTACCAAATCCACCTTTTCTTCCAGAGCAATATCAATGGCATAACTAAAACATTTTATAAAATCCTTTAATCGGGTATGTAAGCCGGTGGAAGGGTCTATGCGTCCATAATTTTCCATCCCCAGATGAATATCGGCTATATGAAGGAGTTTCATCTAATTTTTTACCTTTCCAATTTTTCTTCAAGGTTAAAATGACTATATCTATCTGATCTTCTGAATGAAGGGGAATAATTTCTTTAATTATAACACAAAGTTTAAGGCGACTTTGCGGCGCTTTGGCCGGCTAGAAATCCGGTGCTCCAACATGCCTGCAGATTGTATCCCCCTGATGGGCCGTCAAGATCTAAAATCTCCCCGGCAAAATAAAGATTTTCCATCTTTTTGGAACCCATGGTATTGGGATTCACCTCTTTCAGGGAAACGCCTCCGCTGGTTACTACCGACCACTTAAATCCTAACAGTTCCGTGGGGGTTAATTCTAATTCTTTTAGCAGGTGAACTAACTTATTTCGCTCTTCCCGGTTGATATAATCCACTTTTTTCTCAGGATCTATTCCGGAAAGTTTGATCATGACCGGTATCATCGATAAGGGCAATAATCCTTTGAGTGAATTTTTAAACATCCTCCCCTTAAATTCCTGAAAATCTCGCTGGATACGTTTATCCAATTTTTTAAAATCCAGAGCCGGTTTTAAATCTAAGAGCAATTTTGCCGGACCATTTTTCAACAATGCCCCGATATTTTTACTCATGTCCATAACAATAGGCCCACTCACCCCAAAGTGAGTAAAAAGCATCTCGCCAAAACGTTCATCCTGTTTCTTGCCATTCTGAAACAATTTGATTGAGACATTTTTAAGAGATAAGCCCTGTACTTCTTTCACCCAATTTTCAGAGGTTTTCACCGGGTTTAATGCAGGTACCGGTGTAATAACAGTATGCCCTAATTGTTCAGCCCATCGGTAGCCGTCACCGGTAGAACCGGTCTGAGGATATGCTTTTCCTCCTGTACAGATAATAAATTTATCAGCACTTATCTGTCGGTCTTGAAGGAAAACCTGAGATATTTTTCCGTTATTCTGCTTAAATCCGGTTATTTCGGAATTAAGCAAAATATTGACTTTTCCCTCCGTTAAATATTTTGTAAGCACATTCAATATATCCTGGGCATTCCTCTCCTCAGGGAAGATTCTGTCACCCTGTTCTACCCTACTTTTTACCCCTCGGGATTCAAAAAAATTGATCATCTCACGCGCTCCGAATATCGCCAGAGCACTATAGAGAAAGCGTCCATTCCTACCGAATTTTTCAGCAAATTTTCTGATATCAAACTCGGAATGAGTAAAATTACAACGACCCTTGCCGGTAATCAGTAATTTTTTACCCAGAATTTCGTTCTTTTCAATTAAAACAACCTTTGCTCCCAATTCTGCTGACCGGCCAGCTGCCAACATCCCGGCTGGCCCCCCGCCTATTACGGCAACATCAAATAAATTATTTTCTTTCATAATAATCCTTTTTCTGCTTAATTCTAAATTTCTTTACAGACATCTACCCAGATACTATCAGTTATTTTCTGTAATTCATCGGGAGTAATTTTAATAAATGAATTTCCCGATCCTGCTGCCGGAAAAATATATTCAAAATCTTTTAAAGATTTATCCAAATAAATCTCCAAAGAATTTTTTAAACCAAAAGGACATACTCCTCCTATCGAATGGCCTGTCACCTCTAAAACTTCATCGGGTTTTAACATTTTTGCCTTTACTTTAAAAAAATCTTTATATTTTCGGTTATCAATCCTGGCATCTCCTTTGGTAACTAACAAGATATTCCGATCATTTTTAAGTTTAAAGGAGAGGGTTTTGGCAATAAGAGCTGGCTTTACTCCCAAAGCTTTCGCCGCTAACTCTACAGTTGCTGTGCTATCTTTTACTTCAGTCACTTTATAATCTAACAGTTTTTCTCTAAAATGTTTCTTTACATCTTCAACACTCATTCTATGTTTTAACTCTCCTTTTTTCCTTAACCGTATCAAGGATTTTTTGAACAATTTTGAACTAAAATAAATATTTGCTTTACATTATATAACAATGTATTATCTTAAAACAATCATTTCAATTCTACGGCAAATC
>DASRME010000218.1:0-5568 GCA_035648095.1 Atribacterota bacterium
CTACAGATTGGTATTCAGGAAGTGTCCCTGGTATTATTGCTTATGGATGATAAAGCTCTGGCTGCCTTTAAGAGTACTGATTTTGAGATCGGAGCAGATCTCCGCATTGCCCCGGGGCCCTTAGGTGATTCCTTGCAAACTACAGTAGATTTCAACGATTCTATCTACGCTTACTCTTATAGCAAGGGTCTCTATGCCGGTTTTACCCTTGCCGGTTCAATGATTCATGCCGATACAAGAGCCAACAGGAAATTTTACGGAGAAAGCATTACCTGTGAAACTATTTTGAATAATAAAAAAGTGAACAACGAATCTGCTTTTAAACTCGTGCAGTCGATCGAGCAGATTAGTCAGTAAGAGAAATCATCTATCTAAAAAGAAAGGATTAAATACATGAAAACAAACACAGTGTTAGCCATTATCCTCATTATTATAGGGATCGTGGCCTTGCCTATCAAGGCATACAATATACCTCCAGTGAGAAAGTCGTTGACCTTGGTCCAGTCCAGGTAACTGCTGAAAAGACAAGAACATTTCCCTTACCACCAATTGTGGGTGGTATTGCGCTGGTAGGCGGCATATTATTGCTGTTGGTGGGAAACAAAAAGACCTGATTGTAGGCGAAGCGTTTCAATTTTAATTGGTAAATTAAAACATCAGTGAATAGAAAATGGTTTCAAAAAACAAAATAATATTATCTTTAATAACCATATTTATAGTACTCTCTTTTACTATTTCTGCTTTTTCTAAAGAGATAGCAACTATTGTTTAACAAATAACTGAACTAAAAGATAGATTAAATCCACCATACACCTAAGAAATTAGAATATGAAAATAGTGCAATTAAAAGAGAATCAGAGGGGAAGTTCTTTGCTGCTCTTGACAGCGGAACCTCCCCTTCGACTATTACCGGAACGAAACTGCAATTGAAGATACTCCCTCCCCAGAAATTGGATAAGTCCCCACAGAAGCAGGAGAAGCACCAGAATCGGAATCTTCTCCAAAAGATGGATCTCCTTCGCCTCCGGAGAATTAACAGAATTAGAATGATATAAGTTAATAAGTTCATTGACAATAAAAAAGTATACTCATTGGCCTACCTAAAAAAGATAAAGTGGAAGTAAAAAATAATATTTATTTCGAAGCAGTTACCTTTTTTATAATTTAAGAAATATGTTTTAAGGTATTGAGAAGATACTTTTACTCTTTCGGTGTTAAAGTTGATACCGGAAGGAAAGGCCAAAGAAGAAATATTGAAATTAAAAGTATATTGTATTATCATTATAATATTTTAAGAGAGAAGAACATGCATAGATTTTATTAAAATGCATTTTTTAAGAACATACCGAGTAATATAGAGGAGTATATATTATGTCTATTCACAGTGAAGAATTTTATTCTGACCTAGCTTCCCAAAACAAAGCTTCTGCCGTTCAGGAGATTTTAAAATTATTGCAAAAACCGGAAATCATCTCTCTGGCTGGTGGCCTGCCGGACCCTGCCACTTTCCCAGCAGAAGAGATTAGGGAGATCGTCAATCATCTGCTTATAACCAAGAGTGCCCAGGCCCTACAGTACAGTAGCACCCAAGGATTACCCGATTTAAGGCAAAGCATCTTGGATTACCTCTCCCCTGAGGGTATCAAAGGGGGATTAGAGAACATTATCATCAGTTCCGGTTCCCAACAGGGTCTGGATCTGGTGGGTAAACTCTTTTTAAACCCCGGGGATGTGGCCATCGTCGAATTACCCAGCTATCTGGCGGCCCTGGATGCCTTCTGTAGTTACGGCGGTAAGCTCGTCGGTATCCCCATGGATGAAGAGGGGATGCGAATAGATCGTCTGCAAGAAAAACTCACTCAGCTTAAAAACGAAGATAAGAAGGTCAAATTTATCTATACTATCTCCAATTTCCAGAATCCTGCTGGGGTGACTCTCTCACTGTCCCGACGTCAAAAAATTCTGGAGATAGCTCAAAGGTTTAATCTCTTTATCATTGAGGATAATCCCTATGAAAAACTGCGCTTCGAAGGCACCCCCCTTCCTTCCATCTATTCTCTGGATCATGAGGGCCGTGTGATCAGTTTGGGAACTTTTTCCAAGATCTTATGTCCCGGTCTACGCCTTGCCTGGATGTTAGGTAATAAAGAGGTTATCTATAAGTTCACCCTCTTAAAACAAGCTACCGATCTTTGTACCAACATCTTAAGCCAGTTAATCGCTTACAAGTATTTCCAGTTGGGGAAATTCGATGAAAATATCCAGTCCAACATTGATATTTACAGACAAAAACGAGATGTCATGCTTACTGCTTTAGCTGAGTACTTTCCTCCAGAAGTTCGCTGGACCAAACCCCAGGGGGGATTTTTTGTGATGGCCACTCTGCCTGAATATATCGATACACAAGAGATGCTCATTGATGCCATTAAAGAGAATGTAGCCTACGTACCCGGTTCTCCCTTTTTTGCTGATGGGCAAGGGAAAAATACCATGCGGCTCTCTTTTTGTTATCCCAGCCAGGAAGACATCAAAGAGGGGATAAAACGGATAGGGAAAGTGATAAAGAAAAAGATTAGGGGATAACAGCCGCATTCCCAACCCATGAAGGGCTCTTAAAAATTGTGGAAATCGCCAAAAATAGTGATATCTATATTTATTTTTATTGAGGCTTTGATATCAAAGGAAAATACTAACTGGGTAGAACATAAGGAGGATAAAATGACTTTTGAGATTAAAATCATTAGCACTCATTTTATTTTCGATAACTATGTAAATTGCTACCTTGTTAAGACCGACGATGGTTATATCCTGATCGACACAGGGATATCCAATAAACGCGGGGTTATTGAAAAAGAACTTGGAAGCGCGGGCTGCCAGCTAGGAAATCTTAAGCTCATTGTCTTAACCCATGGAGATTTTGACCATATCGGCAATGCCGCCTATCTCCGTAAAAAGTTCGGTACAAGAATAGCCATGAACTATAACGATTCCGGAATGGCAGAACAGGGAAACATGTTCTGGAGTAGGAAGACCCCTAACATTGTCATCAGAACAATATTTGATTCATTCTTCAGTTTAAGCAAATCAGACAGATTTAAACCTGATTTATATATTGAGGATGGATACGATTTTTCCGGATACGGATTCGACGCTAAAGTTCTTCAACTTCCGGGGCACTCCAAGGGTTCAATAGGAATCCTCACAGCCGATGGTAACCTGTTTTGTGGCGATCTACTTGCAAATATAAATAAACCAATTCAACCTTTGTCATAATCGCAAAACTGAACATCTTTTAGGATGATATTAAAAAGATATTTTTTTAAAGAAAGGTACATGTAAAATGAAGTTATTATCCTGGAATGTGAATGGTCTTCGAGCCATCTACAAGAAAAACTTTTTAGATTGGTTTATAGAAAAAAAGGCAGATATTTTTAGTTTTCCTTGAAGTGTTATTAGTGACTTTGGTTTTGCACCAATTACTGCATTATAGAGAAAAGAAAGCTATGTTGAACAAATTAAATATGGTTATAGGCGCATTTTTTAGTGAGGTTGGTGGAGAATTGCTTAAAACTTTTTCTGATTTTGATACAGAGTCTTCTGAAATGACTCAGAAACTGGTGATAACAAATGAGTCTTTTGAAAAAGAGTTTTTGAAAATTTGTAAAAGTGTCAAAAATCACAACTACAACATTGACAGCAAGAGAGGGAATTTGGAGAATATTAAAAATTTCTTGAAGGAGAAGAGACAATTTTTGCTGAATCTTTTGGAAAATCCTAATCTATTAGAACATGAAGCATTTACAAATTTACTTTGGGCAGTATTTCATTTAACAGAAGAGCTTACTCACAGAAGAAGCCTGAACGGATTACCAGAAACTGATTATCAGCACCTTGCAGGAGATATAAAGAGGGCATATCATCTTTTGATTGTAGAGTGGTTGTACTATATGAAGCATTTAAAAGCTAATTACCCCTATCTTTTTTCTCTTGCGGTTAGAACAAATCCTTTTGATACAAATGCATCGATAGAGGTTAAATAGATAGTCGCTTGTGCTAAGCAAAGCAAGCATATCATACTATATAAGACTTTCAAGAAAGTATTCTCCCACAGACTTTACACATTTTCTCCATTTATAAATAAATATGATTAATATTAATTTCTCTATCATTGCTTTAGAAGAAAGCGTAGCCATCCCATCTTTTCCTTCTTTTCTTTCCGTGAAAGTGGTAATTTTCCTTCTCTCTTTCATCTAATATCATTCACTAAAGGTCAATACATCTCCCAACTATTTTCACAAAAGGAAGGTTTTTTTAAAATAAGTGCGGTATTCTAAAAATAATGCGAATTTTAAGTTGATATCCACACAGAAAAGCAAATATAATATAGAATAAAATATTGTAATCTGTATGAAGGTAGCAGGAGAGACCAAAAGCACCCAAACTTTCAGGCAAAAAGACAGACAAGAGAGCAATATTATTATTTTCCTACTCTGTCTTTTTTGGTTTTAAATAAAGATATTTTACACAAATTTAATAAAGAAAAGCATAATTTTTAGAAGTATTTATGTCAAATTTTGAGGCTTAACCCCATTAATTAAGGTACAAAAAAATGAAGAGGATTAATAATGAAGAAATCTTTTAATAAAATAGCGCCGATACTAAGCATTCTTGTCATTGGTATGTTGTCGATAGGCATAATAGAGCCTATTCTACCGCTTTACCTGGTTCATGTCGGCTTTTCCTCTAAAGCAACGGGTGTGATGATTTCGGTCTTATGGCTTGGTATGATTATTGGTGAGAGTTCATGGGGATGGATAGCTGACAAGATAGGAATTAGAATCCCAATGATTTGGGGAACTTTAGTTAGCGGTATAATATTGCTTGGATTTTTATTAGCCAAAGGGACATATATTGCTTTTATTACAATATTATGCTTTGGATTGTTTCGATCTTCAGTCATTGGCCCAACCCGTGGACATGTAGGAAAACATGCTCCTGCATTAAAAAAAGCCGCATTTATGGGAATAATTACAGTTGCAATGGGTAGTTCTAGAAGTCTTGGGGCTCTGTCCAGTGGATTTCTTGCCAGTAGTTTGGGGTATAGCTGGGTATTTTATATCACTATCGGGATTTATATTTTAGGTGGCTTAATAACAATTATTATCCTTAGGGATTTAAAATATAACGCCCCCAAGCTTTTACCCGTAAATAAGCATTTATTTGTTAAAGATTCAAAAAATTATCACTGCCTGTTTTCTTTATGCGCAATAACCAGCTGTGAATATTTTGGATTAGGTTTATTTATATCTTTCCTACCACTTCTCATTACTCAAGTTGCGGGTCTTAGTGTTGCTTCCGTGGGTGTTCTTTTTACTGTGAGAGGAATAATTACTATGATATTTGGAGTTCCTATGGGAATGTTGGCTGACCGCAAAGGAAAAAAATTATTAATGATAATTGCTCTTGCAATGTCAGCAATGAGTATGATAGGTATCTCTCTGGCTAACAGTTTTTTCAGCTTTTTAATATCTGTCATTTTATTTGAAATAGGTTCGGCTACTTATAGCC
>DASRME010000219.1:0-2054 GCA_035648095.1 Atribacterota bacterium
AGATGAGCTTTTAAAGCGTTTTCATCTACTTCTTCGCCACCTTCTTTAAATGGAGTGCAAGATGCCGCACAAATACCTTTTAGTTCTTTCATATTCCATTTCTCCTTTTTATCTTATTTTCTACTATTTCTTACCATGAAAGCAGCGCCCCTATGAGATGGCTCAGCAAGAACCGCGTAAGCACCAAGTATACCTCTATCACATTTAGGTTTTGGTGCCTTCCACCTCTTAAGACGATTATTCAATTTTTTACTATCAATTAAGAGTTCCAATTTTCTATTCGGTATGTCGATTAAAATATTATCCCCATCCTCAACAACTGCGATAGGACCCCCTATAGCTGCTTCCGGAGAAATATGCCCTATTATTGGTCCACGATTAAAACCAGAAAATCTTCCATCAGTAATTAAAGCTACTGACGTATCTAATTTTTTAATATACAGCGCGTCAGTACTTAACATTATTTCTTTCATTCCAGGTGCGCCTACTGGTCCCTCATATCGTATAACCATTATATCTCCTCTATTAATCTTCCCACTCTGAATTGCCTTTAAACCTTCCTGATCACTATTGAAAACCCTTGCCTTACCTTTAAAAACCATCATTTCCGGCTTGATAGCAGTCTGCCTGGTAATACATCCTTCAGGAGAAAGATTCCCCTTTAACACAGCAATTCCACCCTCTTTATACAAAGGATTATCCAAAGAACGAATAACCTCGCTATTTTTTACCTTTATCTCTTTTATGCATTGACCAAGGTTTATTCCGTCCACAGTCATACAGTTAAGGTCTAAATAATTTTTTAACTGAGAAATTATAGCTGGTACCCCTCCTGCTTCATATAAATCTATAATAGTATTTTTACCATTTGGTATTACTGATACCAAACATGGAATTTGCCTGCTTAAATAGTCAAATAAATCAAGATCAATATCTATGCCCAATTCTTTTCCGATACTAATAATGTGTAGTACGGCATTAGTTGAACCTCCAATCGTCAAACATACTTTAATGGCATTTTCTAAGGATTTTTTCGTGATAATATTTGAAGGTATTATTTTATTTTTAATAAGCTCCACAATTTGATTTCCGGCTTTTTTTGCAACATTGCAACGCAAACTACTCACTGCGGGAATTGTTGCTGAACCGGATAAAGACATTCCTATTGCTTCGCTTAGAATTTGCATAGTATTGGCAGTACCCATTATGGAACAAGCACCGAATCCAGGACAGGCCATATCCTCCAATTCTCTTAAATCTTTTTCTGAAAAATCTAAATCAACTACTGCTTCGTTAACATCAGCAGTAGTTACTTCCTTCCCTTTGCAATGACCTGGCATCATTGGTCCCCCAGAAACTAAAATTGAAGGAATATCTAGTCGTGCTGCTGCCATAAGTTGACCCGGTATCAAACTATCACAAGATGAAAGCATCACCAAACCATCAAATAAATGTTCCTTGGCCACTATCTCTATGGAAGCGGCCATGACATCACGTATCACTAGTTCGTATTTCAGAAACTCTGTTCCAATCGAAATATTTCCACACGTGGCAAATGTGCCAAATTCAAAAGGAACTCCTCCGGCCTGCCAGATTCCCGCTTTAATCCAATCTGCAAGCCTTTTCAAATGAGCATGAGCAGGAGATAAATCAGTTGCAGGATTTACAATACCAATATGGGGTCTCTCTCTCAGGTCCTGATCCGAATACCCAACACCTTTATAGATGGTTCGGCGCTGAGCACCATCCCGTTCACTAAAATATTTATTTTTCATTAATTATCCTCCCCCTGTATACTTTTTTTAATCTATTTGGCTATAAAAGTAACAATAAGTGCCGGGATTATATCTCCTCCCATTATGCCTTTAAGAAAAGGTAACTAATTTAAATAACATTACTAGAGTAGTTAGGGTTGGTAAACCCACTTTGGCTATTATTAAAGTTTAACATTTCGGTAAATATACATACTTGTCCTTATTTTATTTAGGTTGTAATAATACATATTGAAACTCTCTTTAATTTTTTAATTACTCAGAAAACTTCATTACAGATCT
>DASRME010000220.1:0-2564 GCA_035648095.1 Atribacterota bacterium
CAAGTCTCCCAAGATGAATGCCTTTGTGGAAAGAGTAAATGGTACGGTACAGACCGAATATCTAGATAGATTTTACGAAGAGACCAGTGTAAGTAAGATTAATGAAATACTATATGATTGTCTAATCGAGTATAACTTCTATCGACCTCATAGGAGCTTGAATCTTTTGACTCCTATTGAATATTGTAGTAAGTTATTAAATAACAAAGATACTTCAATGGTGCAAATGTATTGGACTCAAACAGTATTTTCTCTTTATTTTTAACATATTTTTGATAATATTCGCAAGGGGTATGATAATTTAATGCGTGATGTGGAAAATCATGATTATAGTTATCCGCTCATCTTTTAAGTGTTCTTTGAAAATAGAACGGATGCTCCCAATCGCAGGGCCAGGACAGGTACATTTCTTTTTGCAACCAATAAGGATTTTTTCCGTTTTATCGTAGATACTCGTTTTTTTAACTCAATGGTCAGATCACCGATGATCAGTTTTAAGTTACGGTTTTCATCTTCCAGGCGTTTTTCTTTCTTAGTGATATTCTTTGTCTTAAAGGCCTGTTGACCGTATTAGAGAAGTTGATCTCTCTATCGATAATAGAGGGCTTGGAAAATCTGGTATTTGTTACAAAGTTTTTCTATCTCTCTTTGGCCGGATAAACCCTATAGCACGATCTTTAATTTTTTTTCACTGCTCCATTTACGACGTTTTATAGAATAAGGCTCCTTTCTCATCTTAAAGCTTATTCTAACTTAAAATGGTGCTTCTATTAAAGGGGAGCAGTATAAGAGTTATCTCGTATTTTTCTGAAAGTTGCTATAACTAAAAAAGGACAACCTTAAACAATGATAGACAAAGCTAAGATGAAATATAATTTAGACTGGCAAATAATTTACCTAGGATAGAGATAAAAGTTTAAGGGTTTTTCTAAGAGGAAGTAAAATAATTATTTTGGAGGTAAAAATATGGTAGCTGAGAAAAAAGTATTATTAAAAGTAAGTAATTTAAAAAAATATTTTCCTGTTAAAGCAGGGATTTTCCAGAAGACCATAGCTTATGTAAAAGCGGTAGATGATATAGATTTGTATATAAACGAAGGGGAAACGATGGGTTTAGTAGGGGAGTCGGGTTGCGGTAAAACTACCATTGGTGAAACTATTTTACGTCTTAATAAGAATGCAATGGGTAAAATCTTATTTAAAGGAGAGGATCTATTATTATTAAATAAAAAGGAACTGCGGGAAATGCGGAAGGGAATGCAGATGATCTTTCAGGATCCATATTCTTCTTTAAACCCTAGAATGACAGTTGCTGAAATAGTTGGAGAACCGTTGGATATTCACAATTTGACGAAGAATAAGAAAGAAAAAGAGGAGAAAGTCAAGGGATTACTGAATGATGTAGGTATAACTCTTACACAAATGAATCGTTATCCTTATGAATTTAGTGGTGGGCAGAGGCAGAGGATAGGCGTAGCAAGAGCTTTAGCTGTTAAGCCTCAGTTAATTGTTGCCGATGAACCAGTTTCTGCTCTTGATGTTTCAATCCAGGCGCAAATAATTAATATGTTAAAGGATTTACAAAATAAATATAACTTAGCTTATCTTTTTATTAGCCATGATTTAAGCGTAGTAAAACATATTAGTGATCGAGTAGCGGTTATGTATTTGGGGAAAATAGTAGAGCAAGCTAATAAAAAGGAATTATTTAGTAAGCCGCTCCATCCATATACTCAATCGCTATTATCAGCTATTCCAGTTCCTGATCCAAAATACAAGAAAAATATGGTTATTTTAAATGGAGATGTACCTAATTCAATAAATCCACCATCTGGTTGTTATTTTCATCCTCGTTGTCCAAAAGTAATGAATATTTGCAGAAAAGCAAGACCAGAATTAAAGGATTATGGAAATAAACATTCTATAGCATGCCATCTATTAGATAGAGCAAAGGTATAATAGTTAATTTTTATTAACCTGAAGGACAGAATACCATGGGCTTGTCCGTGGATGAATGGATAGTCGGCGATAGGTACAATGTACTTATGGAAATTAGACCATTAGGGCATAATGCATATTGCACCGAATATCATACGTATGGATACTAAAAATATCGCCGCCGTATCCTAAATCCTGGTATACGGTGGTACTTAGGGAAACTTTTTCCCAAAATTATAAGAAGTCTACTTGGCTGTGAGATCATCGAATACAATATCCAGATAGATCATATCTATATGGAGATGACAATACCACTAAGCTACCAAGTATCAGAGGTAGTAGGTAAAATAAAATATCAAACTGCCAACAAACTAAGAAAAAACTTTTCCTGGCTATCCAAGAAGGTATATTGGAAAGAAAACATCGTCTGGTCACCAGGTTACTTTGTATCTACTATAGGCTTGGATGAAAAAGGCTATATTGAAATACGTAAAATGGCAACAAATCCAGGATTTAAGTCAAGCGAAGCTTGAACTGTTTTAAAATGCTACGGACTTGCCCGTAGGCATCGAGTGCTCCTGGCATGAATAATAGCTTGGCAGTAGCACCTTTGACTCCTATTGAAT
>DASRME010000221.1:0-2084 GCA_035648095.1 Atribacterota bacterium
CAACCCAGTTAAAATCAACTCTGGAAAGCAAATTAATTTCAGGCCTTTACTCTGCAGGTCAGATTAACGGAAGTTCCGGCTATGAGGAAGCTGCAGCGCAGGGAATGATTGCCGGTATTAATGCTGCATTGAAAATAAAAGGGCAACCATCCTTTATATTAAAACGTTCTGATGCTTATATTGGAGTTCTTATTGATGATCTGGTGACCAAAGGAGTTGATGAGCCTTATCGTTTAATGACCTCAAGAGCAGAATATCGGCTTTTACTAAGAGAGAACAATGCCGATTTAAGATTGACCGAAAATGCATGGAACATCGGTTTGATACCCGAATCAAGGTATCAGTATGTTGCTCTGAAAAAAGAATTAATTCTGGAAGAAATTAAACGCTTAAAATTATGTAAAATAGAGGTAAATTTACCGGAAATCAAACAATGGGCTTTACAAAAAGATTTGCACCTTTCCAAAAATGGTCTTTTCGCTTTTGATTTATTAAAGAGACCTGAAGTGGAATATAAAGACTTGATGGAAATAGGTTATGGTAATGAAGCTTTAAATAACGAAGTGATACAAGAGGTTGAAATTCAGATAAAATACGATGGCTATATTCTTAGACAGAAGAATCAGGTCAAACACTTTTTAAAAATGGAGAAAATGAAAATTCCGAAAAAGATTAATTACCAACATGTTGATGGTATTCGAGAGGAATCCCGGGAAAAATTAAGTAAAATCCGACCTGAATCCATTGGCCAGGCATCAAGAATTTCTGGTATTTCTCAGGAAGATATTTGGAAAATAATTTTTTATATTCGTAAAAATAAGAAACCTTTACACGGTGAACAAGGTGAAAGAAAGATATAACATTTATTCTCAATATCTTAAAAATAAATACGGCGAAAAAGTCTATAAATTACCGATAATGACTGTAACAAATTGCCCTAATCGGGATGGAACGCTTGGTTGGGGAGGATGCGATTTCTGTGATGAAATGGGTTCAGGATTCAACTGTCTTTCCAGTGATACATCAATTATCGAACAGATAAGAAAAAACAAAGAATATGTAAAAGCCAGATATAAAGCAAAACTTTTCATTGCCTACTTTCAGGCTTTTTCCAATACTTATTTGCCTTTCGACCAGTTTAAAGAAAATATTCTCGAAGCAACGAAAGAACCGGATATTATTGAAATCGCTATATCCACGCGTCCGGATTGCATCAGTAATCAGTACTTGGAATTCCTTCAATCCATTCAAAAAACTAAAAATATTAAAATAAATATTGAACTGGGCTTGCAAACAGCAAATTACCATATTTTAGAAAAAATAAACCGAAAGCACACCCTGGCGGAATTTATAGATGCTGTTTTAAGAATTAAAACCAAAGAATTAACTACCACTGCCCATCTTATTCTTAATCTCCCTGAATCAGATATGATTGATGCCATTGAATCGGCAAAAATAATTTCTGCTCTAAAAGTTGATTTTGCAAAACTCCATTCTCTTTATATTGTCGAGGGCAGCTCATTTGCCCAAAAACTACAAACAAATCAAATGACCCTCTGCAGCAAGGAAGAGTATATTGATCGGGTGGTTGCTTTTTTAGAATATCTTGACCCAAATATTGTTATCCAGCGCTTGGTAGCTCGTGGACCCAGGGATAAAACAATTTTCGAAAACTGGAATCAGAGTTGGTGGGCAATTAAACAAGAAATTGAATCTGCATTGGAAGAAAGAGATACCTGCCAGGGAAGATATTTTAATTATTTAGACGGAAAGGCATTAAAACTTAAATTTCAATAATCCTTTATACTAACCAAAAGAAAAGGAATTAAATGAATAAAATAATCAATGAAATCAAAGAGATATGCCCACAAGAAAATTATGAAATTGGGTATGCTTCACTCTCGGGATTATTAAAACCGGAATATTCAAAATATAAATACGGCATATCATTAGCCAGAAAATTAGATGATCAAATTATTAATCAAATTTCCAATGGTCCTACTGATTCATACTATGATCTTTATTGTAACATCAATCATGAGTTAAACATGAAAACCGAAGCAATATCCAATTTATTGAAAACC
>DASRME010000222.1:0-3906 GCA_035648095.1 Atribacterota bacterium
ACCTTCTGATAGTAAGCATTATCTGCTTTGGCAGCAGTTAGATTATGTAACATTTCTGCTACCGGGGTAAACAATACCTTATAGCCTTTTATTAAAGCCTTAATGGCCATCGCTCTGGGGATCAAAGCCTGTATGGCCGGATACAAGGTACTGTTTGCCACCGTACCCTTACTGATCAATCAATTAAAAGAATCCAGATCAGAAAAGACCTTAATTAGACTGGAGTCCATATTTGAAAAGTATTATCTGGTGATTGCCGATGAATTGGGATATATTTCTTTTGACAAGGAAGGGTCAGAACTACTCTTTACCCATCTCTCCCTGCGGGCGGGTAGAAAATCCACCATCATTACCACCAACCTCTCCTTCGAGAGATGGGATGAAATCTTTTCAGATTCGGTGATGACGGCAGCCATGATCGACCGACTGACCCATAAGTCCTATATTCTTAATATGAATGGTAGTTCTTACCGGTTGAAGGAGACCAGGGAATGGCTGGCAAAACAAAACTAATAGCTAGCCAGGAAAGGAGGGAAATATGGTCTAGCTTGATTTATTTTTTTAGAAAAAGTGGTGCACTTTTCGATTGAAATATGGTGTACTTTTCATTTGCTATTTACACGAGTCACAAAGATCTAGTCTTTTGACAGACCCCGGAAGCCACAAATGTTCCTCCGGCCATATATTTTATTTTGACATAAAGAAAGTTATTTGACTATCCTAATGTTTTTAGATTATTCTATAGTTACAAAGTGTTTTTTTAATTATAGACCCCTTAACACAGCTCATAAATGTCTGAAATTTATTGTTTTAGGGAACATAATAAGTAGAAAAGTTATTTTTAAAAAAGGATAAAATTCTTTTGAAAGCATGATAAAGGTAAACTACTTGAAAGGGTAGGGCACAAAGCCATAGATCTAAAACTTTCCATAGGGGGAGTCAGGACAGCTAGGTTACCGGCTTAATTTTTATTTTTTAAGGCAGTAAAGGGAAGTTAATATAGCGGGAATTCCCCATCTGTTAAGGTGGGGATGAGAGCAAATTCCCGGTAAACCGGGACAGATAGTAGTCTGTCGAGGTGAGTACCACGCCTGTAAAGGCGTGGGAGTCTATTTGAAATTATAGGAATTTTTTTAAAGAAGGAGGGATACAAGAAATAAATATATAAAAAATATCAAGAATTAATTTAATTACAACCACCAGTTAAAATATGTTTAGTTATAAGAAATAAAAAATTGATTAAGGAGGATATAATATTATGAAAGGTAAAATAGCAATTTTACTAACTCTTCTCATATTTATTTTAACTGCCAATACATGTTTGGCAGAATCAAATTTATATATAGAATATGTATTGGATTCATCCAATAGTATGAATGAGAAATTAATCAGTGGCGAATTAAAAATAGATGCTGCTAAAAGGGTATTATGTGGACTGATTGATAATATTGCTGCTGAAAGAAAGGATGCAAATGTGGGCTTAAGAATTTATGGTGCTAATTTTAATCCTTCGATGAGCAAGCAGGAAGGTTGTCTGGACTCTGTAATAGTTGCTCCCATAGTCCCTATTGATGCAGATTTAATTAAAGAGGAAGTAATGGCAGCTGAAGCTACCGGTTATACCCCAATTGCCTATTCCTTGGAATTAGCCAGCAAAGACTTTCCTCCCGGTGGGGAACACAACAATATGATTGTACTGGTAAGTGATGGGGAAGAATCCTGTGGTGGCGACCCGGTAGCAGTAGCAGAACAATTAAAAGCCCAGGGATATAATATAAAAATATATAGTATTGGATTTGATGTTGATGCGAAGACCAGAGAACAGTTAGAAGCAATTGCTTTGGCTACTGATGGTGCTTATTATGATGCTAAAGATGCTGATCAGTTAAAGCAATCTTTGGAAGAAATTAAAGAGCGTACGTTTGAGGGATATGAAGCAGCAGGAGAAGCAGCTGAGGCATCACTCTGGATCGCCAATGCACCGGAAATCCAATCGGGCGATTTTAAAGATGGGATATACTTGCATGAATTAAAGTTTTATAAGACTAAAGTTTATAAAGGACAAGAAGTAAAAGCAGTGATGATTGTAAAAAAATCACCCTACGAAGCACATAATAATGTGATTTATCAAGACTTTCATCTTCAATTATTAGATAATGATTTTAATGAAGTAGCAGCGAATAGTTTTAAAGTTGAGGGAATTACCGAAGATTTGGCAACTTTCAAGGCGACATGGGAAGCCGATAAGACCGGGTGGGTGTATTTTGCAGTTTCAGCTTCGAATAACCACAATGGAGAAGGTTATCCCATACCTCCATATAATTGGGGGACAATTGACCCATCTCCTTATACTCTAAAGGTAAAAGTGAGTGGAGAATCGACAGAAGAACGAGAAGTATCGGCATTTGAGGAATACGGGATTCAAAAATTGAATGGTGGAAATAGTTTTGAAAATGCAGAAAAAGTTCAGCCTGATGAGTTTATTACCAGTGATATTTTCATAAAAGAAGCCAGATTCTATGTTATACCGATAGAAGCAGGATTAAAGAAAATCAAATTAGCAGGCGTGATACAGAAACCCTTTTATGAAGCCTGGAACAACAATATTAATTTGACCTATACTTTAAAAGTATATGATGAAGATTGGATAGAAATAGATTCTGATAAGATTGATATCACTATGAATCCGCCAATTGCTCAATTACTTGCTCTGGAATGTGAGGTAGAAGGTAATGATGAAATCTATATTTCTATTGCTGCCAGTGATAATCATACTACCGATGGAAGTGTTGTAGAGCTTTATGATTATAATCAGGTTAACTCAACCAACTACTCATTATTGATTGTAGGCGAATAGGCGAGTAATAAACCTACAAATTTTATATTTTAAATTTGAATGAAAGGCTTAAAGGGGTAGAGGCAATTAAATTGTCCCTCCATCCCTTTTTCATCTTAGAATAAGGGTAAAGAAACAAGGGGGGAATAACAACCGTCCCCCTGTTTCTGCTCTTTTCCTAAATTTTCATAAAGGATTTGATTATATAGTCATATGTTTAAAAAAATCATTTTAATGGTTATTGCCATAGTGGTGATTAGAGGAATTGGTTATTGTATTTTTCAATATTTAAATCCAGAACCAATATCAGAAGAGACGATGACCATTAAAGTTTATTTCAACAATATCACTCTTAATCCAAACCTAGAAGACTGCAGTAAAGTTTATTTATTAAATAGAATTATTCCAAAAACTGTTGAGGTGGCAAAAGCCGCTCTAAAGGAGTTATTTAAGGGACCAACTGAAGAGGAGAAATCTCAAGGCTATATTTCCTGGTTTTCTAAAGAGACCCAAGATATTCTTAAAAGTGTAAAAGTTAAGAGTGGTACTGCCTATGTTGATTTGAAAGACCTCCGTCAAATGATTCCCAATGCTAGTACCAGTTGTGGCAGTGCTGAATTTTTTGCCGAAGTTGAAACCACGCTTCAGCAATTTCCTACCGTGGTTAAAGTCATATTCGCTATTGAGGGTAAACCAGCAACTTTTTATGAATGGATGCAAATAGGTTGCTATGAAGAGAATGATTTCTGTGACGAAACTCCATTTAAAACCTCTTTAGTATTTGAGGAAAAAGATACTGTGTAGTATCTAATTGGAATGATTCATAACCAGTAGACGATATAGATAGCATATTCAGCTTAATGCTTTCTACTTTAAAATTGTACTCGGGATAGGGTTTTGTTATTGAAAACAACCGTCCCCTGTTTCTCTACTCCAGACCATTGCTAAAATATATTTAAGCTCTTAAAACAAGTCCTTTAAAGCTCTTTAATTTGAATAATATAAAATCTTTATTTAAATAATTTACAATTGATAATCGCCAGCAGCCTCCGGTTGATATAAAATTTCTT
>DASRME010000223.1:0-2853 GCA_035648095.1 Atribacterota bacterium
GTGTAGCTAGCGGTGATTATGATATTACCACTGCCGATAAGAGGATGGTAGAAAAATATAAATTAGATCAGATTAGATTTGGAGATATTGTGGCGATTAGTGACGCAGATAACAGTTATGGAAGAAGTTACAGAGAAGGAGCAGTCTCTATAGGAATCGTGGTTCATAGTGATTGTGTCATTGCCGGACATGGACCGGGAGTAGCCACCCTTTTAACTTCAACAACCAGCAAGATTAAATTTAACATAGATACTGATGCCAACATCGCTAATTATATGAACATCGGCACGAAAAGAAAAAAATAAATTCCACCCAAATAAATTACCATTTTAATTAATACTTCAACAAAGTTTAAAAATTTCCTCTAAAATATATTGACATAAATAAAGCTTTATGATATTTTAATGATAACGTTAACGGTAACGTTAACGGAAATAGGAGACAATATGAAATATATAACTTTAAAGATGGTGGCAGAAAAAGCAGGAGTTTCGGTAAATACAGCATCGAGAGCAATTAATAACAAATCTGACATAAACGAAGAGACCAAAAAGAAGGTGCTTAAAATTGCTCAAGAATTGGGATATGTTCAAAATGCCACTGCAGTTGCCTTGAGAACTAAAAAAACCAGAACATTAGGTGTGGTAATAGCGGACAACAGGAACCCATTTTATGCCGAGGTTTTAAATGGAATGGAAGTCGCGGCCAGGGAGAAAAATTATCATATAATTCTTGCTAATACCCAAAGGGATTACAAGAAAGAAGAAGAAGCAATAAATTTATTATTAGCAAAGCGAGTAGATGGATTACTCATAACCCCGGTTCAAGATAAAGATGATGATATAAAGAATCTCATTGATGCAAATATCCCCTTTGTGGTTGTAGGTAGAGATTTTGAAAATATTGAGGTAGATGCGGTATACAACGATGAGGTAAAAGGGGGATTTTTGGCAACAGAGTATCTGATTAAAAAAGGACATAAAAGGATAGCCCTAATAAACGGTTTCCTGCACAAGTCACCAGCAAAAGGCAGATTAGAGGGGTACAAGAAGGCCTTAAAGGAATATGGGATACCTTTCGATGGTGCTCTGGTAAGTTTTGGGGATATAGATGTTAAAGATGGACACGAAAGGACGAAGCAGATGCTGGGAAAAAATTTAGATTTTACCGCTATTTTTTCTTACAACGATATGATGGCCTTTGGGGTTATGCAGGCTATCCGGGAAAAAGGGTTAAGAATACCCGAAGATATCGGATTAGTCGGTTATGATGATATCCCCTTCAGTTCACTTATAAGTCCGTCATTAACTACTATCAGATTAAAGAAACAGGATTTAGGGATAGAGAGTGTTGAATTATTACTTTCTCGAATAAATGGTAGCCGGAAAAAGATAAAAAAGGTAATGTTAGGTGTAGAGTTAACTATTAGGAAAACATAACGAGTGATGCTTTAAATAAATTAATAAGGAAAAAAAAGGAGAAAGGAGGAAAAGGAGGTGAAGTTTATACTAAGTACTAATTGTGCTAATTTTGAGAAAAATATTTAAAATTTTAAAAGGAGGTATATGTTATGAGAAAATTATGTTTAATGATGATTTTAATGCTTATTATGACATCTCTATTCTTCATAGGAGATGTTCAAGCTGAAAAAGGTGTAACTACGATTAGAGTTTGGGATGGAGAAGTTCCTATGGAAACAACAGTAAAAATGTTTAACCAGAAAATGGAAGGGGAAGGTAAAAGTATTCGTGCGGAATTCGAACTAATTCCATATGCTCAACAGGTTTCCAAATTTATGGCTGCTTTAACTGCGGGAAATGCCCCAGATATATATAGTTTTGATCTAATACAATATCCATATTTCAATAGCATTAGTGCATTTAGAGACATTACTAAAGAAGCAAAAGCTTTGCCATATTTCGAAGAATTACCCCAACAAATGTTAAAACTTGGAATGAGAGAAGGTAGAATTTATGCTCTCCCTTCATCGGCTGATTTATCATGTTTGCTTTGGAATAAGGATCTTTTTAAAGAAGCCGGGCTTAATCCCGATGAAGGTCCTGCCACATGGAATGAGCTTGTAGAATATGGTAAAAAATTAACTAAGGATCTTGATGGTGATGGTGTTACTGATCAATGGGGATTTGCATTGGCAGGAGCTAGTGGAGGGGCATATATGTTTTGGTTCTTGCCATTTCTTTGGTCGAATGGCGGTGCAATGTTAAGTGATGATGGTACAGAAGTGTTATTTAATTCTCCTCAAAATATAGAGGCAGTACAATTTTGGAAAGATTTAGTGTATAAACATAAAATAGCTCCTAAGTCTTCAATAAATTGGAATTCTGGTGATAGATATAATGCATTTGTTGCAGGAAAATTGGCAATGTTTCTTGGTGGGAATTTTAATATTTTGAGTTTAGAAAAGGATGCACCTAACTTAGATTATGGTATCACATTTATACCAAAATCAGAATCTGGTCAATTTTATTCTTTTGCTGGAGGTAGGCTTATAGGGATAACAACACAATCTAAATATCCGGAAGCAACTTGGGAATTTATTACATTTTATCTATCCGGAGAAAACCAAATAGAAGTTTGGGCAAAACAAGGAGTTCTTCCAATTCGTACCGATCTATACGAGAATAATAAGTATTTTAAGATTCACCCTCAGTATATGGAGTTCGCGAAGTTTTTACCTGTAGCAAGAGCACCATATTCTGAGAAATATAATGAGCTATATGATCCGATGGAATATTGTATGGAAAAAGCTCTTTTAGATCAAATGAGTGCCGAGGATGCGGTGCGAGAAGCAGCAGAAAAAATGGAAAAAGTGATTAAATAGTTAAAAAAGCG
>DASRME010000224.1:0-9780 GCA_035648095.1 Atribacterota bacterium
CAATAATATGTATTAAAGTGAGATCGTTTTTAATTTATATGTTATAGAAGAGGCTGCAATGATTTTCAGGATATCACCCGGTAAAAAAGGCAATGCTCCGATAAGCAAAGCTCTTTTTATTCCTATGCCTGTGACTAAAGATAACTGGATTACTCCGATAAAATAAATAATGACAATTCCTAAAAAACCGGCGAGTAAATAATAAAAAATATTTTTTTCATTTTTCAATTCCATTATCTTTCCAACAATAAAAGCACAAATTATAAATCCAAATAAAAATCCGCCGGTTGGTCCAAATAAAATACCTATCCCCGCCTTAAAGCCAGCAAAAACTGGTAACCCTATTATCCCTAACAATACATAGATTACCTGACTTGATGCTCCCATAACGCTTCCCAGGGTCATAGCGGCAAGAAGAGTAAATAAAGTTTGTAAAGTAAGAGGGACAGGATAAAAGGGAATCGAAATGAATGCTCCCACTGCAGTTAAAGCAGCGAATAATGAAACCAAAGTCATTTGACGGATATTTATTTTTAACACTTTTAAATCCCCTGATTTTTTCATTAATTACTGTTAACCAATATATTATACCGAGTTAACAATATTGTCAAAAAAAATTAGAGGATAGTTCCGGAAATTATTTTGATCAATTCGCCATCTTCTTTTTTTAAAATCAGTACTCCTTCTTCGTTTATGTCTACTGCTTCTCCTGTAATAATTTTTTCTCCCATATCTACCCTTATTTTTCTCCCCAGAGTATGGGAGTACAATTTCCATTCCTTTAAAATAGAAGGAAATCTTTTTCTTTTTAACTTTTCATAATATTTTTCAAATTCCTGTAAAAAGGTCTGTAGCAGCTGGACTCGCGAAATCTCTTTGCCCGAAGTTTCTTTTAAAGAAGTAGTATTTTTTTGAATATCTTTAGGGAAATCCCGAATATCTACATTTGCATTTATACCTATTCCCATTACTACCCAGTTTATCATATCCAATTCGGTACTCATTTCAGTCAATATTCCACATACTTTTTTCTCGTTTATCAATACATCATTGGGCCATTTTATTTGAGATTCAATTTGAGTGCATGTCTTGATAGACTGCACTACCGCTACTGCAGTCATCAAAGTTATTCGAGATATATAAGAAGGAGAAAGTTGAGGGTATAATATTATGGAAAGCCAGATACCTCCGGCAGGTGAAAACCATTCCCGGCCTAATCTCCCCTTCCCTGCACTCTGCCTTTCGGTAATAATTAATCTACCTTCGTCTATTCTCTCTGCTCTATGTAATGCTATCTCTTTAGCCATTGTATTGGTAGATTTTAATTCGGGAAAATAGTCTATTTCTTTGCCGATATATTTTGTAGATAATCCTCTTTGAATTTCTTGAGGAAGCAAAAGGTCAGGTCGAAAAACCAGGCAGTAACCTAAATTTTGGTTAGAGGTTATTTTGTATCCCATGTTTTTTAATTTTTGTATCTGCTTCCAAACTGCCACCCGGGAGATACCTAATTTTTGGGCTAAAACTTCACCGGAAACGTATTCTTTCTCTTTTAAATATTTTAATATATCATTCGCCATTCATTATTTCCTTTAGAGGGGAACAGGGGATAGCCCTGCTTTCCTTCCTTTTTACGTGACAGTAGGCGGTTCTTTGCCACAACTTCCCTGTCGTATTATTTTAATCGGGAGGCTAATAGTTCGCTGTCTTTATCTATATCTCTAATCTGCTTGAAATCTATTATAAAAGAACCTTTACTTTCCAATAAACTCATTAAATTTTTTAAGGTTTTATCATTTCCCGTCAACCGCGGAATAATAAAGGCAACAGTCTTTTTTCTTTCCAATCCAGCACATCGTTTTATATAATCGAGTAACTCAGAAGGTAATTTACCTTTGAACATACTTGAAACCGGGCAGCCCACAAATATAAATTCATAAGGAAATAAATTACCAGCATTTATTCCTCTTTCCGCTTTAATTACTTTTAATTCATTCCCTTTTCTTTCGATAACTGATGATATTTTTTTGACAAACAATTCTAATTTTGTATTTTCTCCGCTATAAATGAATACTACTCTCAAAACATTTCCTCCAACTTTGATACAAGGGACAGTGCTCTGGGTAATAATTTTAGATTTTAAACCAATTTAATACAAAAAACCGTCTCCTGTACTTTTTTATTCAAATACTACCTTTTCTACCCCCTGAAGCTTATCTAATATTTTATTAGCAATTAATTTTAAATGTTCAGGACTTTTAACAAAATCCAAATTATCCGCAGGCACATTCAAGACAGGACAAATATTAAAATTCTCTACCCATTCTTCATACAATGTATTTAACTGTTTTAAATATTCCTCAGAGATAGTTTTTTCATAATCTCTCCCTCGTAGGGAAATTCTTTTTGAGAGAGTGGGGACTGAAGCCTGAAGATATACAATTAAATCCGGAGGAGTAAGAAATTGGGTCATTATGCTAAATAATTCTTGGTAATTTTTATAATCACGATCCTCCATATATCCCTGCTGATTTAGATTTTTAGCAAATATATCTACATCCTCATAAATACTTCTATCCTGAACTACAGAGGCAGGATTCTTTAATATTTCCTGATGATGACAAAATCTTTTAGACAGAAAAAATATCTGAAGGTGAAAGCTCCATTTTTTCATATCTCCATAGAAGTCTTCCAAATAAGGATTGTTTTCCACTACTTCATAGTATGCCTTCCAACCCAATCTTTTGCTTAAGAGATCAGTTAAACTTGATTTACCACAACCTATATTCCCCGATACGATAATAAACTTCTTCATCTTAAACTGTCCCCCTTATAAATTTCATTAATAACATCTTCAAAATCTTTACTTTTACCTACAAAATCAAGACCGTTAGTGTTTATTTTAATTAATTTTATTTTTTTATAATTATCGGGATAAGAAAAAAATTCTTCATAAGCTAAATTCAATCTTCTCATATATTCAAAAGATATTTTTCGCTCAAAAGGCCGATCTCTTAGCGCTATCCTTTTCATTAAGGTCTCTGTGCTCGCTTGCAGATAAACAATTAGATCCGGTCGGGGGATATCTTTAACCATAATTTCATAGAGGCGTTCATACATGGAAAGTTCATTTCCGGAAAGATTAAGATGAGCAAATATTCTATCCTTGGCAAATAGGTAGTCAGAAAAAACTGATTGATTAAATAAATCTTGCTGGGCTAAGTCTAATTGTTGTTTGTAACGACTCAGCAAAAAAAATATTTGGGTCTGGAAGGCGTATCTTTCTATATCATTATAAAATTTAGATAAAAAAGGATTTTCTTCAACCACCTCTAAATTATGTCGTGCATTAAACCTTTTACTTAATAATAAAATTAAACTTGTTTTTCCTGCTCCTATAGCTCCTTCAACTACAATAAATTTACTGTTAAGTTTAATCATCTACCTACTCCTTTATTTTGGGGAATCAAGTTGATTATTTTTCCTTTCGTAATTCCACTCATAGGTCGAGTACTTATTTTTTAAAAGGTCTTTGGAAATTTTTTCTTCCTGTTCAGTTAATTTATTTTCAATCAATTTTACTCCAAACTCTTCTTCAAATCCCCGGGGAAGAATTTCTGATAATTCTGAAAAACTGATCTTTCTCTTTAAAATCTCTTCCAGACTAGTGGCGTTAAATCTTGTTTTTAGACCTTCCCTTATCTGAACAGAGGGAAAATTAAATACAGAAAATAATTTATCTTTCTCTAATTCTATCAATAAAGAACCATGTTGTAAAACTATTTCTTTTTTTCTTACCTGAGCAGAACCTACAATCTTTTTCCCTTCAACTTGTACCTCGTATTGAGAGGGAACGGAAAAACAAATTGATTTAATATCCGGATGGGGAATTTCAGAATTTTTTTCCTTATCTAAAGAATCACTCTTTAATTTTTCTTTCAAAGGAACTAATTCGGCAGTTATCCCTAAATAAGAAAGACCTCTAATCATTCCTCCACTAATCTTCTTATAGGTCTCTAATATAGAATTATTAACCAAAGGATGATTTTCTCTAATGATAAAACTATAAGTTAATTCTTTATCATGAAGAACGGCTTTGCCACCAGTTGCTCGACGGATAATATCAATCCCCATATTCTTGCAAGCATTTACATCGATCTCTTTTTTCAAATCCTGAAAATAGCCTAAAGATACAGCCGGTGGAGACCACTGGTAAAATCTAATGGTGGGAGGAACTAAACCCTCCCGGTGCGCTATCATGATTGCTTCATCAATTGCCATATTCATAAAACCAGTATGATAATTGTCTTTTATTAATCGCCATTCCATCAATTTTATCCTTTCCGTCTAACTAAAATAAAATTAAGCGTATAGCACGAGATAGACTAATTCAATATTTTCTTCACAATATACGATATAGTAAATAGGTTTTCAATAAAATAAGGCTAGTGAAAGTTATCATTCTTACTAGCCTTATTTTTTACTTCTATACTTCTTATAATAAATAAGTTGCTGGGACTTTATAAACTTTATAATTCAGTTAAAACCTTCTTGATCTTAATTGTAATTTATTGGAAAACTATTCGGTCTTTGCACTCATGGTTTTAAATTTATTTATTGCCTTCATTCCTTCATTAATAACAAACCCGGCCAATACCAGTAGAACTAACGACATCCCTCCCAATAGATAGTTTGCTTTAGCAAAGTTCTGGAACACCATGGTAAGTAAAGCCACCACCGTAACTATAATCATAAAAATCATTGGATATAGAGTAACGGTATATTTCTTACCCAAATGTGCTAACCAGGCAGTAGCTCCTAATAAGGCTAAACCCGCTAAAAGTTGGTTTGATGCTCCGAATATCGGCCAGATAGCACTCCAGGTACCGCTTAAAGCAAGTGCTCCACCAACTATTACAGTAATAATAGTAGCGACATACTTGTTAGAAAGGGCTGGAGCCCATCCAGCAGTGAGTTCCTCTAAGGCATATCTCCCTAATCTGGTAGCAGTATCTAGTGTTGTAAGCAAGAAAGCAGATACAGTTAAAGCACCAAAAGCTATCCCAGTTTGTTCTGGTAATCCTAAATTAGCTAAAAAGCTCCCCATTCCATGAGCAAAGACACCAACCGGTCCACCCCAATTAGCCAATCCATCTGCCAATCCTGCTTGGTTAACATTGCAGCAGTACCTAAAGCAATAGTTGCCAGGAGACCTTCTAATAACATTGCTCCGTAACCGATAACTTTAGCATCTGATTCTTTATTTAATTGTTTTGAAGTTGTTCCTGATGCACAAAGGGAATGGAAACCTGAGATTGCCCCACAAGCAATGATTACAAAGAGCATGGGGAACAGGTAACCCACTGGTTGTTTAAAAGCAGTAAAAGCAGGGAGTGTTAATTTTGGAGCTCCCAAAAGTATACCTATTACTGCTCCACCCAAAGCAGTATACAGCAAGAATGAAGATAAGTAATCTCTCGGTTGTAGTAAAATCCAAACAGGCATAGCTGAGGCAAAAAATACGTAGACCAGTAAGAGGTAAATCCACGTTTTAGCACCCAGAGCTAAAGGTGCTCTTAGGCCTATCCAGATAGATAAAAATAATAAAATTACCCCGATTACAGTAACAAGACTAAGAGATGCACCTTTACGATAAAGGGCAAAACCCATTCCTACAGCAATGACCATAAATAGAATGGATGCAGTTGCTACAGAAGGATTGGCCGCAAAAGTACTAGCCACTAAGATGGCAAAAACCGCTATGACTAGAATCAAAGCTAACCAAACAAAAATTAAAAATAATATCTTTGCACTTTTGCCAACATTTCTACCAACTACCTCTCCCATTGTTTTACCCTCGTGTCTTACTGAGGAAATAAGAGACATAAAGTCATGTACGCCACCAATAAAGATGCTTCCTAAAACAATCCATAAGAAACATGGAACCCATCCAAAGACAGAAGCTTGTATGGGACCTAAAATGGGGCCTCCTCCCGCAATGGATGCAAAATGATGCCCCATCAGTACCGGTGCTTTTGCCGGAATATAATCCACCCCATCAGTCATAGTATGAGCTGGGGTCTTTTTGCTGTCATCTAACCCGACAAGTTTCCCTAAATAACCTCCGTAAACTTTAAGGGCAATTGCAAAAGCTATAAAAGCTACTATAACTAAAATTAAAAGACTCATATACAGTAACCTCCCTTTTCTTAAAATAAAAGAATATTATAAAAATAAAGTAATATATCAAATTTCTTTGTCCCAGCAACTTAGAACTATCCATAAATAATATAATATTTTTAAGCTCTATCACCTCCCGGCACGGATCCAGATTTAATCTTATAAGCTGAAAGTACTTCTTTCCCCTTTTGATTAGAATATAACTCTTCTTCCTTTAAATCAACTAAAATAAGTCTTATATCACACCATCCTTTGATACCTAACAAGAAAGATTTGGAAAATTTAAACTTTTTAGTAAAGCTTACCGCTTCTTCGGAAAAACCAGAAGTAGAAACGAATACACCAGTTATAATAGTAGACATGATATTTACCGAAGGAGTGAACGGTTTATTGATTAAAGATTTCAAATATTTAGAAAATTCTTCTACGTCATTTTTATCTACAAATCTTTTTTCTGCCTTAACTACCGCATATTCCTTGGTATAATGCTGGTCAATCTTTATATTTTTAGTTAAAGCTTGACGAAAATGTTCGGTAGAAGATAGGGCAAAAATATCTACCTTTAAGCCGGATATTTCTTTATCTCTCTCTAGTTCATAATAATATTTATAACGTTCCTCTAAATCTCTTAAGTACGCCTCTAATTTATCCGGTATATTTTCTACCACTTCTAATTTCCCTATCTCATCTAATTATATTTTTAATTCTGTTTATCACTATATAATTCGACAAATTTTTTAAAAACCCTCTTTTTTTTAGAAAATATTTTTAAAATTTTTCTGATTTTATTTAAATTCAGAGTATGTTATAATAAATCAGTCTTTATTGAATAAGGAGGTGTGGAATGAGTCCTGGTTTTTTTAAAAAATTGTTTGGAAAAAAAGAAGAAGATTCTTCAGGATTTCTCTGGATTTATAGCCAGTGTGATAAATGCGGAGAAAAATATAGAACCCTTATCAGGAAATATAATGATCTTACCCCTACATATAAAGATGATGGACCAGCTTATATATTAAAGAAAGAATTAATCGGAGCGTCTTGTCCTAATCGAATTAATTTATATTTGGAATTCGATAGAAATTACCGAAAGATATCGGAAGAAATTACCGGTGGCCATTTTATTTCCAAAGAAGAATATCAATCCTAAACTTCAATAAATATTTTTAAACAAATTAAAGGATGATTAAAAAATTATTTTTTATAAAATATATTAAAGTATTTAAAGAGGAAAATAAAATGGAAAAAGTAGAATTTTTAAGTAGAGCCAAAGAACATCTCTTTATGACTGGAATTAATGATAGTGCTACCAAGTTGTGTTTTGCTAATACGGCTTATGGAATCGCCAAAATTCAGTTTCTCCAGGAAAAGCTCGGTTTAAACCCTGATGCTACTTTTATATCTACTCCTGATGCCACTATCACTAGAAACGTAGAAAGGTGGAAGAATGGTTTTGGTTATGGTGGAAAAATTGAATGGGGAGATGGGGCTTTAGAATTAATCATATTAGATGTTTTACCCAATGCCTGTGGCATGCTGGTAGGTGGTTTAGAAGAACTTCCTGAGATAGACAACTTAATCAATAAAATAACCAAACTTTCTGCAAAAACTTCTGATATAAAAGTTGAAGGGATAAAAGTTACCTGGGATTTTGCTAAGGGAAATCATTTTATAGATGTATTTAAGGTGAGGAATATCGCCGGAATTGAAGATTTTCCACCTTATATGTTTATTGTTCATGGTGCAGGTGATGAGTTAAGGGACGATAATCAAAGGGGTTATGGCCTGTACTATTATCGGAGTAAAAAATTAGAGGAAATTGCCGAAAAAATAGACACCCCCTTTGGTAAAATTAGGTTTCTAACCGGGAAGAAAGCCACTAGCTATTACGAACAGTATAAATTTGTTGAAGATTTTTCCAAAAAGAGAAGAATTGAATTTGCCAAAAGATTGTTTGGATCTTTTAATATAATCTCTAATGAGACTCATCAGGGGTTGGCCGATATAAACACTATGCTCTTGGGCTGTCATAGTATAAAAGACAATAAGATTTTACCCATTACTTTACGGGGAGATTTACCGGCATATCTGGTATATGGTAAACCTTCTTTTAGCAAAGAGCAAATTGAAAATTTAGGTTTTGAAAAAAGAGCTAAAAAATTAGGCCTAACAAAAAAGCTTAAAAACGCTAATGTAGTCCCTCATGGCGGTGGTTATCATTTTCCAGATTTATTAAATGTATTAAGTGTGGTTGAAAATAATGGAGAGAGATATTTCTTAATGGATTTGAATAATGACCGAGGAAAAAAAGTATTTAAAGATATGAAGGAAATGCCTTATGATTATAGAGGAAGAATGGTAGTTTTGCGCACCCTGGAGTTAGGCCTGGCGGAAATTATTACAAAGCTAATTCCTCTGTATGTATTAAAAATATAAATTCTGAAAGGAATAGTAAACAGAGAAACCTAACTCTTTTAAAGTCTTTTCTGTTTTCTTTTTGTCTTTTATAAAGAATAAATGAGTTAAACACTTACAATCTGAAGAAGCAAAACCTTTTTTAATTATTTCGGTAATTGGATCCTGATAAAATACTTCCGCAGTTTGGCATTCCACCTTTTTATCAATAGTCCAAATCTGCAATATCTTCACTTTTTGATTCTCTAAAAGATAGTCTATATGCCAAAATATTCTTTTCTCTTTTCTTAAGTGTCTTTGTAATCGTGTCTCTAAGCAACCTCTAGTTGAACCGATATAAATATAATCTCCTTTTTTAAAAGACACCCCTCCCAATCGGCCTACTCTGATTTTTAAATCTTCAGATATATTTATTACTAATATATAAGTAGCTTCTGATTTTTTAATAACATTCATCATTTATTTACCTTCTACCATCTTATAATTTCTTTTAGCTAAATAATCTCCCAATAATATTGAAGTAATAATTACTAAAGGCAAGGAAACTAATAATCTTATGGCAGTAAATTTTACTCCCATAAATGATGCTTCATACAAAGTCATAGGGATTCTACAAATTGCTGCAGCTCCTATATAGGTAAAAACAATACTGAGCTTTGCACCTTTATTATATAAAGAATAAGCAATCGGAAAGGCTACTAATAACCCTCCGGCTATGGTTCCAGCAAGTAATACAACCCATGCATATCCCTTTATTCCAGATTCTTCACCTAAATGTTTTTCAATGACTTCTTTTTTTACCCATACCTCAAACAGACCTATTAATATAAAAGCACAAGGCAGTATCTTAAGCATATATATTAAAAAAGAAATAAAATTAAAAGCAATTTCTTTTCCGGGATTATATCCGAATATAAAAGATGCAATTAAAAAAAGAAGATAAATTGATATAAAAGCTATTTTTAGTTTAACATTTTTTTTCATTAAAAGATCTCTCCAAATAAAATGCCGGTTATTACAGCCACAATAAGGGCTATGGAAAAACTAATTGTATTTCTTATTACAGTTACCTTTACTCCAAAATATTCTTTTTCTAGCGGAAAGGTTATTATCCCTACCATCATTAAGGTAGTGGTAAATGCGGATAAAACCATATAAGGTACTCCCTTAGTTAGTAAAACACCGGAT
>DASRME010000225.1:0-2695 GCA_035648095.1 Atribacterota bacterium
ATTATACACTAAATTCGATTTAAAGCAGGTTATTTAAAATTATCATTATAAGCAGTGCAGCAGAATTCTTTAAATCTAACTTAAGAGATGTTGATATCGTCTGTCGTATGGGAGGAGATGAATTCCTGTTGCTTTTTCCCGATAGCTCCCTGAGTGATATTCCTCTAATTAAAGAAAGAATAACTATCAAATTAAAAGAATTAAATAAAAATCTTAATAACCCCTATAAGATAAGCTTTAGAATTGGTTTTTCTTGCTATAACCCCTCTAGCCCTTTATCTATAGAAGAATTAATCAAAATAGCTGATGAGAATATGTATGAAGAGAAAAAAAGAAATCATTAAAAATATTGTCAATTTAAACATCATAGACGGGCAGAATTTAAAGATGCAGTGTATTACTTCACCCCCCCGGGGAAATGTTAGACAGGCGATCTTCTTTCATGAGACGGACCTTGCTGATTTCCTTAGTGTCTTATATTAGGCGGTAAAAAAGAGTTCAGTTCATATTTCCATTTCTGGATGATTGATGTCGATGAAAACCTTTTTGATCTGACAGTTAAAATATCTTTGAAGCAATATTTCCAATTCTTCCGATGCTTTCATCACCTTTTCTTTGTTGGTCTGGAATCCATCGATAGGAAAAAAGATATTTTTTGAATTTTCATCAATCTTACCAATATTTGATTGTCTCCAAATCCATCTTCTGGTTCTAATTCTTTTAGAATCAGCATAGACTAATTCTCCGTTATCCAAAACTTCCGCTAACTCTTCTCCCAGAGGGGTAAAGGTATCTCCCTTCCTGGAAAATCTTATTGCAATTTCTCCTTCCAAGGCATCCAGATCATGGGCTCCCATGGGCAGTATATATTTTAAAGAAATACGGTTTACCAAATCTACCACAGGATTTATGGAAGGCAAAATATTCCCCTTGGAGACTCTTTTTACCATCGCTTCAACTGAACTCATAAATTTATTGGGATTAAGATTTAATTGATTAAAAGCATCTCTATAGGGGATGACCCCTTGATATTCTTTTAAGTTTACACCTTTAAGGTTATTTTCCACCTTGCTCATTTCATTTTTCATTAGATCATATATTTCTGGAATATTTTGCTGATTATTAATCTGGTTTCCTACTACCACACCAAAATATAAATCTGGTAATTTTTCAAATACTTCATCATAAACTTTAAATCTCATGGTCCACTCCACTAAAATACTTTACTTTAAAAAAAATCCCCAGATCATGGCTTTTTATATTATCTATTTATTCCCAAATAGTGTATTCCCTGGTTTATCTCTTCAAAATAAAAAGTCTCCTTTAAAAGGAGACTTTTTATCGACCAGCATCCCGGTCTAAATTAACAAGCTTATCTTATGATTGTATTATAACTTAGAGGAAGGATTTGTCAATAGCTCAAAACTATTTTTTTCCATCTTTATCCTTCTTCGCTCTTGAGAGGAAAGGGCAGGGGCGAGGGTGCAGATATTTTCTGTCCCCTGACACGATCAGACAACATAATTGACAGTCGCTATTTCGTGAAGTATATTTGTGTTATAAGGTTTCAAAAATTTCAATAAATGGTACTCTTTTTTATATTTTTAGAAATTCCTCGGTCTTTAAAATATGGGCATAACCTGCGGAAAGGGTCTGTGCCGAGGCAAGTTTAATCTGCTCTTGATTTAATATACCTAAGTCCGGTGTACCGGTAGCATCGATAATAAAATCAACATAATAATCTCGGTCATGAGCGTCTCGAGCGGCAGATTCACAGCAAAAGTTAGTCATGAATCCCACGATAACTACCTGGTTAACCTTTAGTTTATTTAAAAGATCAGCTAAGTCTGTATTAAAAAAAGAATTATACCTATTTTTAATGATTTCCGGTGCACCCTTAATGATGATTAGATCATCTATATATTCTGCTTCTAATGACCCTTTTTTAAATCCTATTTTTGTTGTTTTTCCGCTAAAATCATACATTCTACCAGCATCAGAGCCATCAGGATTATTTAAATGTCTGATATAAATTATGGGTAGGTTTTTATTTTCGAAATGTCGGATTATTTTATTAATATTTTCAACGACACTCTCCACATGATTTACTTTTAATCTAGAATGGTTTAAAGAATAAACCTTTTGAACATCTATGACTAATAGAGCAATATTTTTCATCACTTTCTCCTTCCGGACAGTATAAAAAAATGATAATTAATTTATCTTTAAATTATATTATAATATAAAGAAAGGTAATAATCATCTCTTATTTCAATTTCAATTAAAGAAAAAAACCTTCCCGGAGCTACCCCAATCGAATATCCTTCTCAAGGAACTGTTTTATATAGGGTTGGAGCACCTTGTTCTTCATCTTTTCGTACTATTCCAGAGTAGGACTCCATATTATAATTGTAATAAGCATCTCTTTAAATTTTGTCAAACCTATATTAAACAATATTTTTTTACTTGCTTCGTAAAGCAGTAAATTATTTGACAGAAAATAGATTATAAGGTAGTATAATAGAAAACGTTTTCTATTAAATAAAAAGAGTATAAATATGAATATAACAATAAAAGAAGTAGCAAAAAAAGCAAACGTTTCCATTGCTACCGTTTCCCGTGTATTTAATGGAAATAATGGTGTTTCTCCCAAGACACGTAAGCGAGTGTTAAAAGTGATCGAAGAATTGGGATA
>DASRME010000226.1:0-2707 GCA_035648095.1 Atribacterota bacterium
ACTATATACTATATACTAAACTAACGACTATTCACTATTCACTAACGACTAATTAAGGGCAAGATTTATAGCTTCTTGAACTGTCTTTACTCCTACAATTTCCAAATCTTTTTTTGATGAAAAGTTGTTTAAATTCTTTAAATTACTTTTGGGAATAATACATTTTTTAAATCCCATTTTAAGCACTTCCTGTATCCTTCTTTCTACTTGATTCACCATCCTAACTTCTCCAGCTAGCCCTACTTCTCCAAATACAATTGTAGCTGGATCAATCGGTATATCCTTAAAGCTCGAAGCGATGGCCATAATAATAGCCAAATCTAAAGCAGGCTCCAATATTTTTATCCCACCGGCAATATTAACATGAATATCTTGTGAGTGTAGCGAATATCCCACTCTTTTTTCGAGAACCGCCAAGATAAGTAAAACTCGATTATAATCTACACCGGTAGTCATTCTTCGAGGGATACCCAGATTGCTGTAACTTACCAAAGCTTGCATTTCCACCAATAATGGCCTACTACCTTCAAAAGTAGCCGCCACCACTGAACCAGAAACATTAGAAGGTTTTTCCGAGAGAAGTAATTCAGATGGATTTAATACCTCTACCAAGCCTTTTTCTTCCATTTTAAATATTCCCAATTCATTGGTAGAACCAAATCTGTTCTTTGTAGAACGAAGTATCCGAAAAATATTATATTCTTCACCTTCCAGATATAAGACGGTATCTACTATATGCTCAAGAACTTTAGGTCCAGCCAATATCCCTCCTTTGGTTACATGCCCAACAATAAAGACAGAAATTTCTTTACTCTTGGCTAATCGCATGAGTTGAGCAGTACATTCTCTTACCTGACTAATACTTCCTGGTGAAGAACTAATTTCGTAATCATTAATAGTTTGAATAGAATCTATTATGACAACTTTAGGTTTGATATCATTGATATGACTTTTTATTTCCTCTATATCAGTTTCAGATACTAAAAAAAGTTTTTCCGCAAAGGCGCCTAATCGGCTAGCTCTTAATTTAATCTGATAAAGAGATTCTTCTGCTGAAATGTATAATATTATCCCGTAGTTACTGCTTAAAGAATTAGCTATTTGTAAAAGAAGGGTAGATTTTCCAATACCCGGCTCTCCTCCGACTAATATCAGTGAACCTGGGACAATCCCCCCACCTAATACTCTATCAAACTCTGAAATTCCTGTTTTGTATCTAGTTTTACCTTCTTCTATCACTATTTTACTAATGGATAGAGGGATAGAGTGCCCTTCAGGATGAATAGAATATTCTTTCACTTCTCTAAATACTTCCTCAACTAAGGTATTCCACCCATCACAATCAGGGCAGCGCCCTAACCATCGAGAAGATTCATAGCCACATTGCTGGCAGCGAAAAAGAACCTTTGCTTCTTTTTTGCCCATCTTAACTCCTTTATTTTAACCAGATTATTTCTTCTTTTTATTTTTAGAAAATAATATTTTTCCATCCTTTGCCTCAATCAGTACACAATCCCCCTCTTTAAACTCACCAGCTAATATCTTTTCAGAAATAGGATTTTCTATCAACCTTTCTATAGTTCGTCTCAGAGGACGGGCTCCAAAATTTGGATCATAACCCTCTTTAGCTAATAATTCTTCAGCTCCTCCTGTCGTTTCAAAGCCAACCTTTTGTTCTTCTAATAATTTTTTTACTTCATTCAACATTAAGCCAGCTATCTTTTTAATCTCCTCTTTATTAAGAGATTTAAAAACTATCAATTCATCAATACGATTCAGGAATTCCGGTCGGAAGGTCTTGTTTAACTCTCCCATTACCCTTTCCTTTATTTCTTTATAAGATATTTCATCAGAATCATTTGTTCCTCTAAACCCTAAAGTAGCTCCCTTTTTAATTAAAGTTGCTCCCACATTAGAAGTCATAATGATGACTGTATTTTTAAAATCTACTACTCTTCCCTGGGAATCAGTCAATCTGCCATCTTCATAAATTTGCAGTAATATATTATACACATCAGGATGAGCTTTCTCTATTTCATCTAACAATATTACCGAATAAGGTTTTCTCCTTACCTTCTCAGTCAGTTGGCCTCCTTCCTCATATCCTACATAACCGGGAGGTGCTCCGACTAATCGTGAAACAGCAAATTTTTCCATATATTCTGACATATCTAAACTAATTAAAGCGTTTTCATCACCAAAAAGAAATTCAGCTAAGGTGCGAGCTAATTCTGTTTTGCCCACTCCGGTAGGACCTAAGAATATAAAAGAACCGATGGGACGCTTAGGGTTTTTTATACCAGCTCGAGCTCTTCTTATGGCTTTGGAAATAGATATTATAGCTTCATCCTGTCCTATTATTCTTTTATGTAATTCGTCTTCCATTCGAAGCAATTTTTGTGCTGCTTCTTCTTTAAGAGAAAAAATTGGGATCCCGGTCCAACTGGAAACAATTTCTGCAATATCTTCTTCTGTAACTCCCACTTTATTAACCCTTCTTCCCTTCTCCCATTTTTCTTTCACCTTCTGAAGTTCAGATTCTAACTTCTTTTCTTCATCCCGTAAAGGAGCCGCTTTTTCAAATTCCTGTAACTTTACTGCCGATTCTTTTTCTTTCCTTATCTTGCTTAATTTAATTTCTACTTCTTTAATATCGGGTGGAGAAATGGTATTTTGCAATTTAACTCGGGAAGCCGCTTCGTCTATC
>DASRME010000227.1:0-2761 GCA_035648095.1 Atribacterota bacterium
GTCTAATAATTCTGCCACTTTTTTCAGCTTCTTAAGGGGGTTAAAACAATTGATTTCCGTTTTACCTATCGAATTTAATTTCTTCTATAACCATTTTTTCTTCCGGAAATAAATTAGCATAAAAACACTAACCACTGCCATCATAAACAAAGCAGCAAAATATCCCCAACGCCACTGAAGTTCTGGCATATATGCGAAGTTCATTCCGTAGACACCAGTAATAAAAGTTAAAGGGATAAATATAGTAGCTATTATGGTTAATACTTTCATTACTTCATTCATTTTATTGCTAATACTTGAAAGATAAATATCAACCATCCCAGAAATCATATCTCGGAATGTTTCTATGGTATCAATCACCTGAATGCTATGTTCGTAAACATCTCTTAGATATATATCAGTAGATTCTTCAATGAGCGATGATTCTGTTCTTTCTAAACAGCTGATTACTTCTCTCAACGGCCAAACTGATTTACGTAAAAATATCATGTCTTTCTTTAAGTTGTGAATTCCTTGTAAGGTGTTCGGTGTTGGATTAGCAATTAATTTTTCCTCCATTTTCTCAATTTTTTCACCAGTTCCTTCCAAGATTAAAAAATGGCTATCAACTATGGCATCTATTAAGCTATATGCAAGATAATCAGCCCCTGATTTTCTCATTTTTCCCTTTCCTTTTTTAATTCTCTCTCTGATAGAATTGAAAACGTCACCTTCTCTCTCTTGAAAAGAAATAACGAAATTTAAACCAAGAATTAAGCTAACTTGCTCAATCTCTATTTTATTCTTTTTTTCATTATAATAAATCATTTTCAAGATAATAAAGATATAATCTCCAAAATCTTCTATTCTGGGACGATGGCCAGTATTCATAATGTCTTTTAATAGAAGAGGGTGTAAACCTACATATTCTCCGATTTTTTCCATGATTTTAACATCATGAATACCATTTATGTTTAACCAGGTAACAAAGGGCTTATCCTTAAAAGGAAAACATTTCTCAATTTTTTTTATTTCTCCCTCTTGATATTGTGCTTCGTCGTAATTAATAAGTGTCATTCCTACATTTTCGGTCTTCTTCTCTCCTATATGAATATTAGACCCTGCAGGAAGACCGGTCTTTTTCGATCTCTTTTTAACTAGTTTGGGCATGACAATTCACCTCTTAATTTAATATTTTTATACTTTTTAAAAAACTACGAATACCTTGCGGGTGAAATTTTTTTTAGATATTATTTATGGAGTGAGTCCTCTTTCATCTTTCGATGCAAGGAATAACCATGCAATAGCCATCCAACGATAAATCCTACTATAAGTAAAAAGAATGTAAGTAAGGATCGTGACATGGATAGCGTCCAGAATAAAAAGCGGATTTCAACAACAACGACATTTTGAACTATGAATAGAACTGCAAAACCAGCGAGTATTAAGGCTAAGATTAACTTAAAATTCATTTTGAACCTCCTTCCGGATCAATTTAAAGAGATCTATTCTATATTGATGCCTCATATATTTAAAATACGTTATAAACTTACAAAATCCTTCTTTTAATTAAAAATAATAAAAATAAAAAATTCTTCGCGTAAGATGCTAAAGAGTTCAATATTTTTCTGATTTTATAGTTTGAACAGGTTATCGTGTTGCTGTTATAAAATGATATCGATTATGTTATAATATAATAAAATAAAGGTCTTTGAAGAAAAACTATCATCTAACACTCTAATTTCATCTGCAATTAGGTTATTTTTATTATTCATTCATTTTACATTTAATCTATCTATTCTTAAATCTTTTCAGTTGACGAGGTAAAATCAATTTGATTACTCTGTTTAAAAGAAAATTTCTTTTTTTCTTCTTAATGATTATAGCGTTTATCATCATTTTAGGATTAAGCTATCTTTTTATTTTAAATAGCCAACCATTCAAAGATTATCTAAAACCGATAATCATCAAGCAATTAGAAAATAATCTGGGCAAAAGCGTGCATATCGAAGAAATTCAATCGGTTTCTTTCAATTCATTAGTATTTTCCAATCTAATTATTTTAGAAAATACTACAGCCAAAGAAACTATTGCTTTATTAGAAGCAGAGAGGGTTACCATAAATTTTCGGTTTACATTACCCTTTCCACAATTTAAAAACTGGCAGTTAGCTATCACACAGCTTACCTTTCAAAAGGCTAACTTAATTCTTCAACGAGATATACAAGGAGATTTTGAGATGGTAAAAAATCTTAATCTCCAACCGGAAATGATTAAAAATAATCTTACTTTTAATAAAATTTATTTTAAGGATAGCACCCTCCTCTTTCAAGATGATTTTGTCTATCAGACCGAAAGATTATCCACTGAGGTTCAAAACCTAAATGGTTTTCTTGACTTAAATAACTTACCAAAAGTTGAATTTGAATTTAATGGTTTAATAGAAGAAGATAGCTCACCAATTGCCCTACAAGGATATTTATTTATTGATCAACCTCTCTATTCCCTAAGCTGTCAGCTTGAAAATGTTGATATGATGCATTTTCAACATTATATCAATGGTCTCGAATTGTTAAATCTGGAAAAGGGTCGATTTGATTTAAAACTAGACTTAAACTCTGATCCAACTTTAGAACCTGCTAAAATATCCTGGCAGGGCGAAGCATCATTTCAAGGAGTTAATTTACGGCCCGACTCTCTCAATAGAATATTCCTGGAAAATGCTCATGGTATAATTCAATTCCAAGAATCAGAGATTCAAATCAATACCCTTCAAGGATTC
>DASRME010000228.1:0-2172 GCA_035648095.1 Atribacterota bacterium
ACAGGCTAAAGAACTTCTGGAAAAAACCAAAGGATTTAGATTAATGGGTCAAAGATTTACTTTAGACTCCTGGCTTTTCTCCGAAATTATTTCACCTTATAGTGGTGAATACATAGGACCAAAACCTTCCTTACCAACCGAAGAGAAACCCTTTACTTTTAGCTGGAACGATGCCTATGCCGAATATAGAAAAGTCCGTCCTTTCACCTGGGTGAAGACCGATGTAAAAGCCTGTTCCCCACCAGCCATGAGAGAGGTTAGAGGTTTCCCGCGAGGATTAGATGTAATGGCTTTATTGGGCTCTGGGAGAGCGAAAGAAATTTTAGAAAGTACAGGAGATACTGAGTATTCAGATTACCAGAAGAAATTTTCTGAACTGAAATTCTTTTTAGATTCCCTTGCCAAAGAAGATTGGTCTAAAAATCTTTATCTAAATTGGCTTTATGTGTTAAAATCCTTGAATAGTAAATTCGGTAAAGGTTATCCTACTTTTATGCAAACCGATGCCTGGCAAGACAAAGAATTAAATACTGCTTTGGCCTCCTGGACTGAATTAAGACATGATACCATTTTATATGTCAAGCAGAGTTATACTATGGCTGAGATGGGAGGAATGTTTGAGCCTCCTCCGGTGGTCGGTTATGTGGAACCAGTGCCGGAGTTTTATGCCCGACTGTTATCTTTAACCGAAATGACGAACCAAGGATTTAAGGATTTAATTCCTCAAGAAGAATTAGAAAAGTTAATGATAGACTCAGGGCTTAGTAAATTTACGGAAATATTAACTAAATTGCTGGACATCACTCAAAAGGAGTTGGAAAATACTTCATTAAATGATAATGAATACAACTTTATCGAAAACTTCGGAAGTATCTCTGAAGATTTAATCAGGACTGTCTCGGGAGGAGAAGTTGACCCGGAGGTATTTAAAACAGTTTTAGTGGCTGATGTCCATACGGATGGTAATACTGAAAAAGTTTTAGAAGAGGGAGTAGGTTATATTAAAACTGCAGTAATAGCTTATAAGCTTCCGGAAGGCCACACACTGATAGGAGTAGGACCAACCTTTAGTTATTATGAATTCAAACAGCCAATGGAAGATAGATTAACTGATGAAGGGTGGAGAAAAATATTGGATTTTAACCCCCCACCTGAACCAGAGTGGACCAACGCTTTTTCAGAATGATTAATATGGCTGATTTACAAGTGTGTTTCTTGGGCTTAATAAGACTTTTATCAGAATTGAAGTAAAATAAAGAAAGTCTAAAAGTCCTTTGTGGTTAAACAAAGGACTTTTAGTATAATATTCTATTTCTTTGATTTATATACTTTTAAATACTATTATTTATTAAATCTCATACTACTAATTCCAATCGACATCGACGTCGTTTTCTTCTATATATTCTTCCGGACTACTTTCAAATTCATCACGACAATCTTCCGAGCAAAAACAATAATGTTTCCCTTCGTGATCAGCACAAGTTTTTTCATTCTTTATCTCTTCCCCGCATACAACACAAACCTTTTTAGCCATTTTTTTCACCTCCTTAACTAACTAAATTTTGATTTTATATTATATCATACAAATAAAATATTTTTTAGTATCTTTTTAAAAATATTTTTAAAAATTTTACTGATTCCAGTAATACGTAAATTTCTTTACTCAACGGCTTTTTTTAATTTGAAATTTCCGCAATTACTGGATCTCCTTATTTTTATTTATACCCTATTTATTTAAATCTAGTAAAATTTAAGAATTAAAGTTTATCCACGAGCTCAGAAGGTATACCACCAAGTATATTTCCAATGGAGTTAGGGCAATCTTCGTCATAAGCTAACCCCCCACTAAAACTATTAGGATGTCCCCCCTTCCTGCCACTCCAGACTTGTTCTTGAGGAAACAAATTAGTTAAAGTACTGCGCTTATTTTCAGAAAGCCCTATCCAGGAAGAAGGATTATCTAAATCATCAATCAGATGATGCTCAGGTTCACCAGCATTATAACATTCAAAGCTCCAGGGATTTTCTCTCCCACCCCCACAATCTTCCATAACAACCGCAGCTAGGTGTACATCTTCACAGCAAGAAACTGTAGGATAGATAGCATGTTTATCTTCTGATACCTGTAATTTTAAGATATTTTCTTCAAATACCAACTGACCACACATTTCT
>DASRME010000229.1:0-2498 GCA_035648095.1 Atribacterota bacterium
CTCCTGTAGCAGTATATGGATACTGATCAAATGTAACATCTATACCTTCGTTTCTAGCTTCATTTATGATCTTCAAAACTTCTTCTGATGAACCCCAGACATCAGGCCCAAAAGCTTTGAGGTGAGAAATCTGGATAGGTACTACAGCCTCACGACCAATATTAATAATTTCCTTTATTGAAGGTATAAAACCAACCGTATGAATTCCTTCATCACGAATATGACTAGCGACTATCCCGCCATAGTCAGCAACTATTTTAGCCAATTCTACAAGTTCCTGTTTCTTTGCATATGCTCCGGGAGCAAAATAAAGCCCTGTTGATAAACCAAAAGAACCTGCCTCTAGTCCTTCAGCAAGAGTTTGTTTCATTTTTATAAACTCTTCTTTTGTAGGCTCTCTATCTTCTAATCCAACTATAGCAGAACGTAATGTTCCATGTCCTACTAAGGGAGCAATATTTACAGTTTTTGGTTGTTTTGATAAAGCACAAATAAATTCTTCTATAGTATTCCAAAACGGAAGAAAATTAAATGATGATGGCTTGTACTGTTTAAGGCTTTCAAGATAGGGAGCTCCGCTCATTCCACAATTACCCGTCACCTCTGTTGTAACCCCTTGTCTAACTTTACTTTGAGCGGTAGAATCAATAAAAAAAACATAATCTGAATGTGAATGTACATCAATAAATCCGGGACAGATAATATTGTTATTTACATCGATTTCTTCCGTACAATTCCCATTGATTAAACTTCCTACTTTTTTAATATGACCATCTTTAATAGCAACTTCTCCCTTATACCATGGATTTCCATTTCCATCAATTATTCTTCCATTTTTTAAAATAACATCATATTGCATTGTTAATGCTCCTTATTATTTTGATTTTATTACTTTCATTAAGCTATATAATTCCAAACATACTAATTAAAATTATTCTCTGTTTTATACACCTGCAATCTCACTTCGAAAACGAGGATCAAGTTCATCACGCAATAGATCACCTACAATATTAAATGATAAAACTGTTAATGCAATACACATTCCAGGAAAAATCAATAACCAAGGAGCTCGTTCAATATATACATGCCCCTCGCTTAACATATTCCCCCAACTTGGAATTTGAGGAGAAACACCTAACCCTAAGAAATCTAGTGAAGACATCTGTAAAAGAGAAAATGCAAAAGTAAAGGTAATTTGTACTACTATAGGAGAAATTAGATTTGGTAAAATGTGTTTTACTAAAATTCGACTATCTGTGGCCCCTTCTGAGAAGGCCGCTTTAACATACACTTCTTCTACAATTTTAAGAGTTAAACCGTATATAATACGAGTTGTCCTGGTAAGATATACAAGTCCTACAGCAATGATAACATTCATTAAACCTCTACCCAAAATCACCATAAATGCCAAAGCTAATATAAGAGAGGGAAAAGCCATCATTACATCTATAATTCTCATCATTACTAAACCATAATTTTTAAAATATGCCGATGTCACTCCAAAAAGTACCCCAAAAAATGTTGACAAAATTACCACTCCAAAACCACCGATTAAAGTTAAGCGTGAGCCATAGACAGCTCGACTAAAAATATCTCTACCAAAATTATCTGTTCCAAACCAATGTTTACTATTTGGAGGTTCCAATCTTTCAATAGGATTTATCTTCATTGGATCATATTTTGCAATTAAAGGAGCAAAAATAGATATAAATAATAGTATAAACAAAATAATAACTCCAATTAATGCAATCTTTCTTTTTGTAATTACCTTCATAATTTTTATCATGAATAAAATCTTACTCCTTTATTTAGCTATACTTAATTCGCGGGTCTAAATATGCATATGAAAAATCTACCAGTAAATTAATAAACATATACAAAAAAACAATAATAAGGATCACACCTTGTATTACTGGATAATCCCGTCTTAATACAGATTCCACAATTAGCCTTCCTACCCCTGGCAGGGAAAAAACGGTTTCAGTTACAACTGTGCCAGATGCAAGACCTAAAAAAGTAAATCCAAGAGCAGAAACGATAGAAATAAGGGCATTTCTAAAAATATGTCTCATGTTAACTTTAAATGGCGATAATCCTTTTGCTTTGGCAGTTCTAACATAATCTTCTTTTATAATATCTAACATGCTTGACCTGGTAAGACGAATAATTAATGCCGAATTAGGTACAGCTAAGGTAATACATGGCAATACAAGATATCTTAAATTACTGAGATTTCCACTGCTAATTACTGAAGGGAATCCAGAAGTGGGAAACCATCCTAAATATACTGAAAAAATAAGCATGAAATTTAATCCTAGCCAAAAAGTAGGGATTGAAGCCCCGAGCATAGCTAGGCCCATAAAAACTTGATCAATCAAACTATTATATTTTACTGCTGAAATGATACCAATAGAAATTCCAAAAATAACAACTAAAATCATCGATAAAACTGCTATAAAAATACTTGTTTCAGCACGAGAAGCAATCACTTCTAAAAC
>DASRME010000230.1:0-10616 GCA_035648095.1 Atribacterota bacterium
ACAGATTGAAGAATTAACCGCAAATTTAGCAAAAGACGAAAAAGATATAGAGAAGGAATATGCCGATAAATTGTCAGAATTAATGGCGGAAAAAGGAAAAATTGAAGCTTTACTAACCGAAAAAGAAGAAACAATTAAAACGATTGAGAAGCAAAAAGAAGAGTCTGAACAGATGGTTATTCTCAAAGATGAACTTGTTTCAGATCTGAAAGACAATGTACTAGAAAAAGAAAAACAGATTGAAGAATTAACCGCAAATTTAGCAGAAGGAGAAAAAGATTTAGAGAAGGAATATGCCGATAAATTATTAGAACTAGCCGAACTGACCGAAGAAAAGACCAAATTCGAAGCTTTACTAACCGAAAAAGAAGAAACAATTAAAACGATTGAGAAGCAAAAAGAAGAGTCTGGACAGATGGTTATTTTAAAGGACAAACTTGTTTCTGAACTGAAAGAAAATGTACAAGAAAAAGAAAAACAGATTGAAGAATTAACCGCAAATTTAGCAAAAGACGAAAAAGATATAGAGAAGGAATATGCCGATAAATTGTCAGAATTAATGGCCGAAAAAGGAAAAATTGAAGCTTTACTAATCGAACAGGAAGGAATCTCGCAAACTAAAGATCTAGAGAAAGAGGAGCTTATCAGTAAATTAGAGGATTGCAATAATCAAATTACCGGAGTGAAAGAAAAGTTAGTTCAACAAGAAATTGAAGGAGAAAAAGATTATGTTGCAGAATTATCTGTATTGACCGAAGAAAAAAGCAAACTTGAGGCTCAACTGAAAACTTCTCAAGAGCTCCTTTTACAAAAAGAAAGTGCAATGACAGTTCTTAAAGAGCAAAATGAAGGATCAGAGAAAAATATTGTGGAAAAAGATAAGACAATTGCAGAATTATCCGAAAGCATAAAAGGATATGAAAATCAGGTTAAGGAAATACAAGAACAGATGGTTCAAGAAATAAAAGAAAAAGAAGCAGAATATGCTGAAAGTTTAGCTTTATTGACCGAAGAAAAAAGCAAATTAGAGGCTCAACTAATCACTTCCCGAGGTCTCCTTTCAGAAAGAGAAAGTACCATTACAGTCATTAAAGAACAAAATGAAGCATCAGAGAAAAATATTGTGGAAAAAGATAAAACCATTGCAGAATTATCCGAAAGCATGAAAGGATATGAAAATCAGCTTAAGGAAATAAATGAACAAATAGCCAAGGAAAAAGAAATAGGAAAAGAAAAAGAAGCAGAATATGCTGATAAATTATCCTTGTTAACCGAAGAGAAAAGTAAACTTGAGGCTCAACTAAAAACTTCTCAAGAGCTCCTTTTACAAAAAGAAAGTGCGATGACAATTCTTAAAGAGCAGACTGAAGGATCAGAGAAAAATATTGTGGAAAAAGATAAGACCATTGCAGAATTATCCGAAAGCATGAAAGGATATGAAAATCAGGTTAAGGAAATACAAGAGCAGATGGTTCAAGAAGGAAAAGAAAAAGAAGCAGAATATACTGATAAATTAGCTTTATTAAAAGAGAGTAAGGATAAAATAGAGGTTAAATTAGCCGAGGCAATAAAAAAGAGTATACCAGATTATTATGAGTTAATGAAGGGAGACTCACTCTGGAAAATTGCTGGAAAATTTTATAATGCAGGTGGGAAATGGATAAGAATTTTTGAAGCGAATATGGATAAAATAAAATATCCTAGCCTAATTTATCCTTATCAGAGGTTAATCATTCCTACAGAATAAATTTGTATATCGCGAAGAAAAGAAATAATAAAAATAATAAGGGGTAGACATCATGTCTACCCCTTATTATTTTTATTATTTCAATGATCGGTTGATTTTAGGTTATCCGCTTCTTACTTACTCAATATATACTGTTTTTACCCGCATATTCTGTCTATCTCTTTCTCGTACTTTTTATGTATTTCAAATCTCTTCATCTTCAAGGTTTCAGTCATTTCCCCGGCTTCTATGGTAAATTCATGAGGAAGCAAGGCTATTCCCATTACTGTTTCATAGGGCATAAATCCATTTTCTTTGGAGATCAGTCTTTTTTGTTCTTTTTGGTATAAAGAGATGACTTTCGAGTGATTAATGAGTTCATCAATATTTTCATATTCAATATTATTCTCTATAATATATGCTTTTAGAGTTTCAAAGTCAGGAATAATCAATGCTCCCAGACGGGGCTTATCTTGTCCAACTATCATTGCCATATTAATATATTTGCTCTCTTTTAATTTATCTTCCAAAGGAAGAGGCTCAACATTCTCTCCTCCTCTTAAGACTATCGTGTCTTTTATCCTCCCCACAATTTTAAGATATTTTCCGTTATGAGTTTTTTTGCCCAGATCTCCGGTATTAAACCAGTCATCTTTAATAATTTCTTTGGTCTTTTCCTCGTTTTTATAATAACCTTTCATTACCATGGGACCCTTGGTGAGGATAATGCCTGTTTTGCCATTAGGTAATTCCTTTTGAAGATTGTCTTTATCTACAATCTTTATATCTACTTTGAGGATGGGAGGACCTACGGTGAACATGATATTATCCTTTTTAGTTCTACCAGCGAGAATTGGAGAAGTTTCAGTTAATCCGTAACCTTCAGTAATAATTAACCCAATAATATTAAAAAATCTATCTATAGATTCATTAAGTGCTCCTCCTCCACTGATAGCAAATCTAAATCTTCCACCGGTTAATTCCCTTATTTTTTTAAAGACTAACATGTCACCCAATCGATATTTCCAACTCAATCTTCTTAATGTTCTTTTGGCTTGAGATAATTCTTCAGAAGTATACTCTGATCGGTCAAATAAAGGCCAGATTCCGTTAAGAATTCCTTCGGCTTCTTTATATTCTTCCCCTGTTTTGATAGCCCAATTAAATATAAGCTGTTGTAGATTGCTACCTTTTTTAATTTTATCTAAAATTCCTTTATGTAGACTTTCCCAAATACGGGGGACACTGCACATAACCGTAGGTTTTTCTGCTTTCAGGTCAGGGAGAAGAACCTGCTTAAAAGGTTTACTATAAGCAGTTGAGGCCCCTACATATAGAGCGCAATATTCTACTATTCTTTCATAAACATGCCAGGAAGGGAGAACTGATAAAAAATTATCATCTTTATTTATGGTAATGGATATGGGAGCATTGATAACGTTATGCATAAAATTGGAGTTGGTAAGCATGACTCCTTTGGGGTCGGCAGTAGTTCCCGAGGTATAAATAATAGTCGCCAAATCATCCGGATGACTGCTCTTTGATATATCTACGAATTGAGTATCTCCTTTAGTTAATAAATCCTTGCCAATTTGATTTATCTTATCGAAAGAAAAAATAGTGGGCGAATGTTTTTTATTATAATCTTTTTCTATGACCATAGCTTTTTTTAATAACTCATTCTTTACAGAATCAACACTCTCTTCAGAGCTGAAGTTTTTTAATAGGTTTCTAATATTTTCCTCTAAATATTTTTCTAAAAATATTTTAGCTTCTGCTGATAAAAAGATGAATTTATTTTTATTCTTTATTAATAATTCTGTTTCAGTTTTAAGCTTTTGGCTTATTTCCTCACCATCTTTAAAGGCAATCGGAGTAGTCCATTCCGGGGCATCCTCTTTCTCAGAGAATAATCTGATTTTATCCATTAAGATAATATTTTTAATTTGAGGAAAGTCCTTGACCACACTGAAAAATCCTGAAAATTGTTTTTCTTCTTCCAGGATAGCAGCTACAGAGTCTGAATGTGTAAGTTTAAAATAAATATCCTGAGGGGAACTGGCTCCACTGCAAGGGATATCTGCCGCTCTTAGCCCAATAATTGCCATATCAGCTATAATCCATTCAAAACGATTATCACTGACCAGTCCCACATGGTCAAATTTTTTAATCCCGATTCCAAGCAGTCCTGTCCCAAATTTTTCCACTTTATCGTAGAATTCTTTATAAGCAATTGGTACGAATTTTCCCTCTTTTTTTACTTTAAAAGCAGTTCTATCTGCATAAAGATTTGCACTATTTCTTAACATTTCGTTTAAAGTTTGCAAAGTTATCACCCTACCTCCTTCGCCTAATTTTAATATGGATAAATTATAATCACTTCCACCTTACATCTTGTAACTTACATTTAAAAACTATAAAGACTATTCACTATAGGCAAAACACTATACAACATACGTTAACCGCTTCTTATTTTCTCACTATATACTCGATACAAAATTAATCGGTCAATTGGTCAATTAATTTATCCGCAAATCCTGTCTATTTCTTCTTTGTATTTCTTATGTATCTCAAATCTCTTCATCTTCAAGGTTTCAGTTATCTCTCCGGCTTCTATGGTAAATTCATTGGGAAGCAAACCTACCCCCATAACTGTTTCATAAGATTTAAATCCATGTTCTTTGGAGATTAGCCTTTTTTGTTCTCTCTGAAATAAAGCAATGATTTCAGGTTTTTTTATCAATTCCTCATTATTTTCATATTGAATGTTTTCTTTTTCCGCATATACTGCCAAAACATCAAAATCAGGGACAATTAATACACCTAGGCGGGACTTGTCCTGGCCGACTACAATTATCATATTAATATAATCGCTTTCTTTTAATCTATCTTCTAAAGGATGAGGTTCAATATTTTCTCCTCCGCTTAAGACGATAGTGTCTTTTATTCTACCAACAATTTGAAGATATTTTCCATTATAAGTCTTCCTTCCCAAATCTCCGCTATTGAACCAATTGTCTTTGATAACTTCTTTAGTTTTGCTTTCATTCTTATAGTATCCCTTCATAACCATAGGTCCTTTAATCAGTATAATGCCTGTTTGTCCGTCTGGTAATTCTTTACTATGATTTTCTTTGTCTACAATTTTTATTTCAACTTCTGGAAGGAGAGGTCCTACGGTAGACAAAGCCCAATTTTTGGGATTTCTTGCAGATAAACATGGAGCAGTTTCGGTTAAGCCGTATCCTTCACAAACTATAATTCCAACAGCATCAAAGAATACATCTACAATTTCCAAAAGTGCTCCGCCACCGCTGATGGCAAATCTTAATTCTCCTCCGACTGCCTCTCTAATTTTCTTAAATACCAATTTATCGGCAAGCTTATACTTCCAATTTAAACTTTTAATTTTGCTTTTTGCCTGAAGTTTTTCTTCGGGGGTATAATCATCCCGGTCAAATAAAGGTATGCTGTTATTAAGAATTTTTTCTGCTTTTTTATATTCTTCTCCTACTTTAATTGCCCAATTGAATATTGTTTTCTTAAGTGCACTTCCTTTTTTAATTTTATCTATAGTGCCTTTATAGACGCTTTCCCATATTCGAGGAACGCTGATCATAACAGTTGGTTTTACAGTAATCAAATCCGGCAGAAGAACTTGTTTAAAAGGTTTGCTATAAGCAGTTAAAGCACCCGTAGAAAGAACGAGATATTCTGCAGTTCGTTCAAAAATGTGCCAGGAAGGCAAAACCGATAACCATCTATCGTTTTCATTCAATTCTTGTGTTGGTGGGACAACTCTTATATTATGCATAAAATTAGAATTAGTAAGCATAACCCCTTTAGGATTAGAAGTAGTTCCTGAGGTATAGATTATAGTTGTCAGGTCATCGGGAAGAGCGGTTTTAGATATCTCTGAAAACCTGGTATCTCCTTTCGCTAATAAATCCTCACCAATTTGGCTGATTTTATTAAAAGAAAAAATAGTGGGCAAATGATTTTTATTGTAATCTTTCTCTATTACCACCATTCTATTTAGCAGACTGTTTTGGATAAAATCAGCATCTTTTTTAGACTTTGTTTCCTTTAAAAGATGACTAATATTGTCCTGTAGATATTTTTTTAAAAAGCTATTTGCTTTTTCCGATACGAAGAAAACTTTATGTAGATCGCTTATCAAATAATGGATGGCTGCGAGAAATTTTTTGCTTATTTCCTCACCATCTTTAAAGGCAATCGGAGTAGTCCATTCCGGGGTATCCTCTTCTTCAGAGAATAATCTGATTTTATCCATTAAGATAATATTTTTAATTTGAGGAAAGTCCTTGACCACACTGAAAAATCCTGAAAAATGTTTTTCTTCTTCCAGGATAGCAGCTATAGAGTCTGAATGTGTAAGTTTAAAATAAATATCCTGAGAGGAACTATTCCCACTGCAGGGGACATCAACGGCACGTAAACCAATAATTGCCAAATCAGATATAATCCATTCAAAACGATTTTCACTGACCAGACCCACATGGTCAAATTTTTTAATCCCAATTCCAAGCAGTCCTGTCCCAAATTTTTCCACTTTATCATAGAATTCTTTATAACTGATTGGTACAAATTTTCCCTCTTTTTTTACTTTAAAAGCAGGTTTATCTCCATAAAGATTTACACTGTTTCTTAACATTTCGTTTAAAGTTTGCATAGTCATTACCCAACCTCCTCCGCTTTATTTAGATGTATACTAGTTAATATTAATAGTAGTTATTAACACCAAGTATATATATAAATATCAAAAAAGTCAAATTCTTAAATGATTAAATGACTATGTCGAGTATCGAACATAGAGTATCAAGGATAGCGTTAAGGAAGAGAAAGAAAAGATAGAAAAAAAATGACTTATTTTGTCGAAATAAAAAATTATTTTTAAAAAATATAATTAAAAAGAAGGATTTTTTAAAATAATGTAGAATAACATATAAAAGAGACAATTAGAGGGATAGAATATTTGTTATTTTTATAAATTCTTTTCTATATTTAAAAAACTATGATATAATTATATCAAAATATTCAGTAATAAAATTTACTTTTATTCTTTTGGGGAGATAGGGTACGTGCGGATAATTTCTATTGCTAATCAAAAAGGCGGAGTAGCAAAGACTACCACTACCATAAATTTAGGAGCAAGCCTGGCAGCATTGAGGAGAAAAGTGCTATTAATCGACTTAGACCCTCAAGCCCATACTACTTTAGGGTTGAGTCTTGAACCGGATACTTTGACTAAAACGATATTAAATGTCTTAGAACCTCATCGCTCTAAGAATAAATTGAAGTTAGAAGAAGTAATAGTAAAGCTAAAAACAAATAAGGAAAGTAATTTATTTATAGCTCCTTCTAATATTGATTTTGCCAGTGCAGAGTATAAACTCATAGACCAAATAGGCAGAGAAGATTTTTTAAGTGCGAGCATCAGAGAGTGCAAAGTTCCTTTTGATTATATTCTTATTGATTGCCCTCCTTCTTTGGGGATTCTGACTGTCAATGCCTTAAAGGCTTGTGATGAAGTCATTATCCCTATGCAGCCACATTATTTTGCTCTCAGGGGGATAGAGGAATTTATAGAGACAACTGAGATCGTACGGAAGAATTTAAACCATTCTTTAAAACTAAATATTTTAATTACTATTGCTGACACAAGAAGTAATTTAGCCAAGGAAGTTATAGCTGAAACAAAACAATATTTTAGTGATAAGTTATTTAAAACGATAATAAGAAAAAATATAACTTTAGTAGAGGCCAGTAGCCAGGGTGTATCGGCCCTACAGTATAGCCCCAATTCTCACGGGGCTGTTGATTATTATAAATTAGCTCAAGAGGTGATATCTTTTGAAAAAAAAGAGATTGGCACGGGGATTCAGTAAAATCATAGATTACAAAGAAGAATTAATTAGGGATACATCAGAAGGGATTGATCAAAGAGTTGAAATTCAGAATAAGGAAGAAGATGAATTTTTCAGTACACCTATAAGCCTTCCCCAGAAAGAGATAGATAAATTCGTAAATATTAAAGTGGTTGGTATTGGTGGAGGAGGCAATAATGCAATTCGGGAAATGACGACTCTGCAGGGGATGAGTAATCTCGATCTAATTGCTATAAACACAGACTTACAAGCCCTATCCTTATCTCAAGCTGGACAAAAGATTCAAATTGGTAAATCTCTAACTAACGGTTTAGGAACCGGAGGAAATCCTGAAATTGGCAAAAAAGCGGCCGAAGAGGATAAAGAAAAAATTTCTAAGGCCATAGAAAATGCGGATATACTTTTTATTACAACTGGTATGGGAGGAGGAACGGGAACTGGCGTTTCTTCGGTTGTGGCAAAGATTGCAAAACAGCATGGTATTCTCACGATTGGTGTCGTAACTAAACCATTTGCTTTCGAGGGTAAAAAGAGAAAATTACAAGCAGAAGTCGGAATAGAAGAATTAATAAATGAAGTAGATGCTTTAATTACTATTTCTAATGACCGTTTACTAAAAATTATTTCTAAAGATACTTCCATGAAGGATGCCTTTGGAATGACAGATAAAGTATTATGTCAATCTGTCCAGGCCATTGCTGATCTTATTACAATTCCCGGATTAATAAATTTAGATTTAGCCGATGTAAGAACAGTAGCAAAAGATGCCGGTCTATCTTTAGTAGGTATTGGAACAGGTAAAGGAAAAAAGAAAGCAGCTGCTGCAGCAAAAATGGCTATCACCAGTCCCTTATTAGAGGTATCCATAAAGGGAGCAAAAGCTCTGTTGATTAATGTTACCGGCGGTTTGGATATGAGTTTGTTTGAAGTAAATGAAATAGTTGATATCATATCTAAAGCAGTGGGTCAAGATACAAATATTGTTTTTGGAGCAATTATTAACGAGGAAATGAAGGATGAAATAAGAGTATCTGTTATTGCTACAAGATGCGAACAAAATATTGAAGAAGAAGAAAAAGAAGTAATAAAAGAAAAAGAAGTAATAAAAGAAGAATTATTTAAAGAAAATTATACAGAAAAAGATAATCTGAAAACAGAAGATACCTATAAAGCGAAAGACCAATTGATGGATGATAGAGATTTAGAAATCCCTGCTTTTTTAAGGAAAAAGATGAAAGGTAATATACTGAAAGACCCTTTAAAACCGAAAAAGTCTATATTTTAAAAACTATTTGTAAATAAACCTATTTTGCTATAAAAGTTTCCCAAAGGTGCCAGGCACCTTTGGGAAACTTTTATAGACTTACACTTGTTTAAAATAAATTTTGGTGCAATGATTCTTATGAAAAATGCAAAAGGTCGACAGCTTTCCTTTATTACTTATGAAGCTTTCCAGAAAATTAAAAAAGATGATCCCCTAAAGATTATTTTTGAATCCATAGACTGGAGCTTTATTCATCCTATAATCAAAGATAAATACGCAACCGGTAGAGAATTACTTTATAGCCCGGTTACTCTATTTAAAGCTCAACTTTTAATCTGGTTGGGTGAAGTAAAATCAAACCGAAGATTAGCCGAGAGTTTACAATTTGACTCGCGATTTTGTGTGCTTTGCGGTTTTGATAACTTTCTTAAAACTCCCGCTCATTCTACTTTTTCTTACTTCAGGAAGAGAATTGGAAAAGATATTTATTATAAGATTCTACATCGTTTAATAGCTCAAACAGTAGCTACAGCCGTAATAAATAAAATAAATATAAAAAGCAACACAGTCCATATAATAATACATTCTAATAATGGCAAAAAGGTAAGCTGCAATTGCAGTGGTAGCAGGTGCAGGTATAATCATAACCAAAAACAGAAGCACTCCAAAGACGACACTAATGTAAAATTAATTACTAAAAACTTCGTAGCCATCGGATTCAAAGTAAAAATGGTGATTGATGCAGGTACCAAACTGCCGTTAGAGGTCATATTAACACCAAAAGAGTAGAATACATTCTCTTATAATTCTAATTTCTTTTTTTACAACCATGATTAAAGAAATAGAAAATACATTAAAAATATGGATATAATCTTATACTCAGTAATTCTGATGAAAATTTAGAAATCGTGAAAGGGCAAATAAGAATCTTTAATACCAATTAGTAGGTTAATAATAATGAAAGCTTATCAAATTCTTAAACCAAGAATTATAAAAGAGCTTGTATTAGATAAGCAAAAGATGATGAACCCTCCCCAGGGTTGGATAACTATTCGGGTTAGTGCGAGTGGAATTTGCGGAACAGACCTCCATATTTTTCTTGGTGAATATCTTGGTGATTATCCTATCATTCCTGGACATGAGTTTTCGGGAGATGTTGTCGCTATAGGTGATAAAGTGGATAAATTTCAGATTGGAGATAGAGTAGCAGTAGAGCCAAATTTATCCTGTGGGATTTGTGATGCATGTTTGCATAATCGTCAGCATTTTTGTGAAGACTGGCAGGCTATTGGAGTGACCATGCCAGGAGGAATGGCAACACATGTTATGGTTCCACAGCAGGCTGTGTTTACTATTGGGGATTTATTATTTGAAGAAGCTGCATTTATGGAGCCTCTATCCTGTGTGATCCACGGAGTAGGATTGATTGGATCTGCATTAGGTGCCCATATACTACTTGTAGGAGCAGGGCCTATTGGAATGCTCTTACTACGAACTCTTAGGAACATAGGACCTGCTAAACTGGATATAGTAGAAAAAAATAAAAGTCGAAGAAATTTTGCTGCTACAGAGAAGAGTGGACAAGTCTTCTCTGATTTCAGCCAGGTAAAAAAGGAGCATTATGATATTGTCGTTGATGCTACCGGAGTGATCTCTGTGCTTGAGCAATGTATATCATATGCTCGTCCTGCTGGGAAAATCCTTTTCTTTGGAGTAC
>DASRME010000231.1:0-4346 GCA_035648095.1 Atribacterota bacterium
AAAAACAAGAGGAAATAAGAAAAGATAAAAAGAATTTTCCTTTTAAATTTTTACTTCAATTGATAGATGAAGGGTTACCCCCTACTCGAGGTTTTTTTCAAAAACTAAATTCTTCTTCCACTATATCGGTGATTGCCGAGCTTAAATTTGCTTCTCCCTCGAAAGGAATAATCAGCGATAAGAAAAAAAATTTAGAAAAAATTATTCAAATTTACACCGCCAATGGGGCCTCAGCCATTTCAGTTTTAACTGAGAAAAATTTTTTTAAGGCCGTACCTGAATCAATAGTTTCTGCCGCTATTTTTATTCCATCTCTCATATCCTTAGCTATACCCCCTACCATTAATGCCGCTGCAGCGTTAACAATGACTATTAGCCGTTGAGGACCATCTTTTCCTCTTAAAATATTTAAAGTAATTTCGGCATTAACTTTGGCATCTCCTCCTTTAATATTTTTTAATTCATATCGGCATAAGCCTAAGTCCTCCGGTTTAATATAATAAGTCGTTATTTCTCTATTTTTAATTTGAGTAATCTTTGTAAAACCAGTAATAGATATTTCATCTATTCCACCTTCTCCACATACTACCATCGCATTTTGAGCGCCAAGTCTCTTTAACACGCCAGCGATCAATTCAGTAATATCGGGATCATAAACTCCTAATATCTGCCGCTTCACCCCAGCCGGGTTGGTAAGGGGACCAAGCAGATTAAATATGGTGCGAAAACCTATTTCCCTTCGAGGTCCTATTGCATACTTCATTGCTGGATGGAAGACGGGCGCAAAGAAAAAAGCAATTCCAAGTTTTTGCAAACACTCTTCAACTTGAGAAGGAGTTAAATTAATATTTATTCCCAGTGCCTCCAGAACGTCAGCGCTTCCACTTTTACTAGATACTCCCCTATTGCCATGTTTTGCCACCATTATCCCTGTTCCAGCTACTACAAAAGCAGCAACTGTAGAAATATTAAATGTCCCTTTAGTATCCCCACCTGTACCACAAGTATCTACTGCCAAAGGATAAGTTTCTTTTAAAGAGACAGCATTTTCCCTCATTGCTCGGGCACATCCGGTAATCTCCTCTACTGTCTCTCCTTTCACTCGCAAAGCTGTTAAGAAACTAGCAATTTGGGCTGGGGTAGTTATCCCCTGCATAATTTCATTCATTGTGTCATAAGCTTCTTCTTCGTTTAAGCTTTCTCCTGTTACTATCTTATTTAATATCTCTTTATTCATTGTCTTCTCTCCTTACTTTCTGAAAATATTATCTTTTAAATTTTTCAGCGATAGTTATAAAATTTTTTAAAATATTCTTCCCTGATGAGGTTAAAATGGATTCGGGATGAAATTGTAGACCTTCTACCGGGTATTCCTTATGGCGGACTCCCATAATCGTACCATCATCTGTACGAGCAGTAATTTCAAGACAGGGAGGCAAGGAAAGTGGATCTAAAACTAAAGAATGATAACGCCCGGCTATAAATGGATTATCTATTCCTAAATATAAACCCTTTTGGTTATGATAAATAGAAGAGGTCTTGCCATGCATTAACTTCTTTGCCGGCACTACTCTACCCCCATAGGCTGCTCCAATGGATTGGTGCCCCAAACAAACTCCCAAAATAGGAACTTTATTCCCCAGTTCTTGAACTGCTTCTACCGAAATTCCAGCTTCTTTGGGAGTACCGGGGCCTGGAGAAATTACTATTCCAATCAAGGATTTTTTTACAATTTCTTTTAAGGTTATCTCATTATTTCTATACACTTCAGTTTTCATACCTAACTCACCTAAATATTGAACTAAGTTATAAGTAAAAGAATCATAATTATCAATGACTAATATCATTCATACTCCCTCCTTTTCCAAAATAACATTTAGAATATGGGATAAACGTTACATTTTAAAAATTCTCTGCCAATTCTATAGCCTTAAGTAAGGCCATAGATTTATTTAAAGTTTCTTTATACTCCATTTCTGGAATTGAATCTGCTACAATGCCAGCTCCTGCCTGAATGTAAGCTTGATTCCCCTTAAATATAATGGTACGGATAGTAATACAAGTATCCATGTTCTGATTAAAACCGATATATCCAATTGACCCGGCATAGGCACCTCTACCATTAGTTTCTAACTCATCAATAATCTCCATTGCCCGAACTTTTGGTGCCCCTGAAACTGTTCCCGCCGGAAAACAAGCCTCTAATACATCAAAAGCACCCTTCTTTGCTTGAATTTTACCTTCCACTTCTGAAACTAAATGCATTACGTGAGAAAATTTTTCTACCTTCATAAAAGTACTCACTTTCACTGTTCCAGGACAACAAACCCTGCCTAAATCATTTCGAGCTAAATCTACCAACATAGTATGCTCTGCCCGTTCTTTTTCGTCTTCTAACATCTCTTTTTCTAATTCTATATCTTCTATTTCGGTCTTCCCCCTTGGGCGTGTCCCGGCAATAGGTTTACTTTCTACCAATTCGCCAGTTAACCGAACTAGTGGCTCCGGAGATGCTCCGACTATCTGAATTTCACCAAAATTCAAATAATACATATAAGGAGAAGGATTCAAACTCCGCAAAGAACGATAAACTTCAAATGGATGGAGCCCTGTTTTTTTGGTAAGACATTGTGATAACACTACCTGAAAAATATCTCCTGCTAAAATATATTCCTTAGCCTTTTTCACTTTTTCAATAAACTCTTCTCTTGTAAAATTGCTTTTTAATATATTATTATCTCCTTTATTATTTTCCCCACCCTTCTTTTTCAATTCTTCTAAAGGTAATGGTTTTTTAATTTGAACTATAATTCTTTCAATCTGTTCTACTGCCCTATCATAAGCTGTCTCTTTAGAAAGCTCATCTAATGGATTATTTATAATTATCCACAACTGATGAGTTAAATGATCAATGACTAATGTTGCCCTGGCAAAAACTAAAATACAATCCGGCATTTCGGAGTCAATAATTTTTTTCTCAGGCAGTTTCTCTATAAACCTGACCATGTCATAACCAAAGTAGCCAACTCCACCTCCAAAAAAACGCGGTAATCCCTCTGTGGGAATTATTTTAAAATTATCAAATAATTTACGTAAATAAAGTAAAGGATTTTCATAAAGAACTATTTTCTTATCTTCTTTTATTATCTCAATCTTGAGACCTTTGTTCTGAAAAACTAAAAAAGGATCAATGCCGATAAAGGAATAACGAGCTAACTTTCCATCTCCCTCTGCACTCTCCAGCAAATAACTAAACTTATTACTCTTCATTTTCTGAAAAATACTAATCGGTGTTTCTGTATCGATAAGAATTTTTCGATATAATGTAAGCATATTAGCTCTGCTAGCCAATTGTATAAATCCCTCTTTATCCGGGTAATATTTTTTATCTTTCATCTTGTCTTAGCCGCCTCCTCTTAGAATTTATAAATATCCTATATAATAAAAAAACCTTTCGCCCCGGTTAACATTGTCATATGTTAGGGACGAAAGGTAAAGTTCCGCGATACCACCCTGATTGAGCCAAAAAGAAATTAATATAATAAAATCTTAATTAGTTGACTCCTCTTAATATAGTATACGGGTATATAAATAAAAAAACCCTTCATCTCCAAGAGACGAAAGGTTAATTCCGTGGTACCACTCTAATAGGATTTTTACTTAAATAAATCCTACTCTTTAAGAGTACGGGCAATAAAAATTAATTATATACCGATACGCTTTTCCTGATTACGGGGGAAAAATCCGCCAAAACTTACTCGGACTATTTGAATCCTTTCAGCCTGAAGCTTGTGGGTCCATTTTGCAGATCCTTAAAAATCTTTGTCGATTCTCACCCTACACGACTCTCTGAATAAATTTTGTAATCTGCTACTTCTCCCACGCCTTGCTTTTAACTATTTATTATTTTTAATGATTATACCATATATGTCAAGTTTTTAAAAAAAATCAATAATTACTATTTTTTGATTGTCATTTTTCACAGTTATTATCTTCTCCAGAAGAGAAAATTATTTCTTTCCCTGCTCCAATTGCCCAAGATAAAGATTTTTTGGGGCAATATCATTTATTACAACACATAAATTTTAAAATCCTTCTTTTTAAAACAAAAAGCCCTTCAGCTAAATGCCAAAGGGCTTAGAATTAGCAAGCTCCCCGGGTAGGATTCGAACCTACAACCCTCCGGTTAACAGCCGGATGCTCCACCGTTGAGCTACCGAGGAATATTATCATGTAATTATACTTAAAAAATCAAATCCAGTCAATATTTTTATTGAATTAAAAGTAAAAAAATTCTTTTTAATTTTTATTCTAAATAGTCTTTCAATCTTTTACTTCTACTTGGA
>DASRME010000232.1:0-5132 GCA_035648095.1 Atribacterota bacterium
TTTAGACGGGTATCAAGTGACAACTGATCAGTCTACAACCGAGCAGATAAGGAGAAATAAATTTGGGATATAAGATTTTTATTGAAAATTAAAATTAGTTCGAGATAAAAAGATGAAGGATAAAATTATTCAGGAAATAAATAGCAGTAATAAAAAATCCAGACTTTATGGATTAGAAAAAATCTATAAATTAATAGAAATAGAAAAAGAACAGTTCAAAAAAACAGAAGAAGTGAATAATCATCTGCATACTATCTATTCTTTTAGTCCTTACTCACCTTCAATGGCTGCGTATTTAGCCTGGAAGGCCGGTCTTCAAGCTGTAGGGATTATGGATCATGATTCTGTTTCCGGCTGTAAGGAGTTAATAGAGGCATGCAAGATAATTGGCATTGCCTCAACTGTAGGATTTGAATTACGAGTAAATTTTTCCGGAACTTTAGTTGAAGGAAGAACATTAAATAACCCGGATTCTAAAAATATAGGTTATATTGCTATTCATGGTATTCCTGACTCAAAGTTATCAGAAGCTATGAAATTTTTACATCCAATACAGATTGCCCGGAATAAGAGAAATAAAAAAATACTGGCTAAACTAAATCATTTAATTAAAAGTTACGGAATGAAAGAGATTGATTTTAATAAAGAGATATATAATATTTCTCAGGCAAAAGAAGGCGGGAGCATTACCGAACGTCATATTCTTTATGCTTTTGCAAGAAAACTTGTTCAAAAAGCAGGAAAAGGGGAAAAGCTTATTTCATTTTTAAAAGATAATCTTGACATAGTGCTTTCCGAAAAAATTAAAAAGTTTCTCTTGGATGCAAATAATCAATTTTATTTATATGATCTTTTAGGAATATTAAAAAGCTCCTTTTTAGATAAAATTTTTATTCAACCTGATCATGAGGAGTGCATATCTGTATATGAGGCTGTAAAGTTCAGTCATTCTATAAATGCTATCCCTGCATATGCTTACTTAGGCGATGTAACTGATTCACCCACCGGTGACAAGAGGGCTGAAAAGTATGAGGATGATTTTTTAGATGAATTGATCCCTGAATTAAAGAAAATAGGTTTTAAGGCAATAACTTATATGCCGCCACGCAATACTCTTAACCAGCTTTTACGTTTACAGAAACTTTGCAGCAAATATGAGTTTATGGAAATAAGCGGGGTGGATATAAACAGCCCACGACAATCTTTTAATTACCCCATCATCTTAAGGCCAGAGTTTGCTCATCTAATTGAAGCAACCTGGGCTCTTATCGCTCATGAAAAACTAGCAAATTATGATGGAAAATATGCTTTGTTTAATGATATAAATCCCTTAAAAGGCAAATCACTTAAAGAGAGAATTATTACCTATAGCGAAATTGGCAGGAAAATAGATAGTCGACACCCTGAGCTTGTTTATCAAACAATAAGCTTCTAAATAATTCTTTGATATTATTTCTTGGGGGAGAAAGGAGATAGATGAAAAATATCTATATAGAAACCATTGCTCCACTTTTACGCGGGCTAACCTTTGATGGCGAAAAAGGAAATATCGTTATATTTGAAGATGATTCAAAGAAAGTGGGTTTTGCTATTGATAAAGTTAGATCAGAAGAAAATTTAGCTCTTTATTTAAAAGAAATAAAAAACCATGATTTATTGGTTAAAGAACAACTCGAAAAGAAAATAATTGCCGATACAATGAATAAATTTAAAGATTATATTAAGAAATATAAACAAAAATCAAAAATAGTCATTCTTGAAAATATTGGCATTTTTTACCTGGGAGAATCTTATGGTCAGGCGATGAATATAAAAAATAATTTTGAAGATATCTTAAAAAATATAAAAGTTAAATCTGAACCCTCCAAATCCCAGGATTGTATAGAGAAAAAAAATCAAAAGATAGTAATAGATAATGGCTGCAATCGAAGTTCGGAAGACTATGGTAGTGAAGGGAAATTATATAGGAATAATATAGTAAAAAATAAAATAGCAGTAGTAACCGGAGGTGCTCAGGGTTTTGGAGAGAGTATAGTGAGAGAATTGACAAAATCAGAATGCTTGGTATTTATTGCCGATATTAATGCTAAAGGGGCTAACCAGCTGGCAGAAGAATTAAATATTAAATATAAAAAGACCACAGCTTTAGCAATAAAAGTAGATGTAACCAATGAAGATTCGGTTAAAAAAATGATAGTTGAGATAGTTAAAAAAGTTGGTGGTATGGATATTTTTATAAGTAATGCAGGGGTATTGAAGGCCAGCAGTGTAAAAGAAATGGAATTCAGTGAGTTTGCCTTTGTTAATCAAGTGAATTACTTTGGTTATTTTTTGTGCGTAAAACATGCCTCCAAAGTTATGGCGCTTCAAAATTTAGCCAGCAAAAAATATTTTACCGATATTATTCAAATTAACTCGAAATCCGGGCTTAAAGGTTCTAATAAAAATAGTGCTTATGCAGGAAGTAAGTTTGGAAGTTTAGGCCTTACTCAGAGTTTTGCTTTAGAACTGATTGATGACAACATCAAAGTAAATGCCATTTGTCCGGGGAATTTCTTTGAAGGTCCTCTATGGGCTGACCCGGAAAATGGTCTTTTTGTTCAATACCTTAGGACCGGGAAAGTTCCGGGTGCAAAGACCCTGGAAGATGTGAAGAGATTCTATGAGTCAAAGGTTCCCATGAAGAGAGGGTGTACCGGTGAAGATGTAACAAAAGCTATTTATTATTTAATTGATCAAAAGTATGAAACCGGACAGGCTATTCCGGTAACCGGTGGCCAGGTAATGTTGAAATAATTATTTTAATTTTAGAAGGCGATGATAATGAAGACCAAAGCGGTAAGATTGTATGGAAAAAATGATTTGAGGCTGGAAGAATTTGAACTCCCGGCAATGAAGGATAACGAAATTATTGCCCACATTATTTCTGATAGTCTCTGTATGTCTTCTTATAAAGCTGCAATTCAAGGAGCTAATCATAAGAGAGTACCGACTAATGTGGCAGATAACCCCGTGATAATCGGTCATGAATTTTGTGGTGAAATTGTAGAGGTGGGCAAACAATGGCAACATAAATTTAAAGCAGGTCAAAAGTTTGCTATTCAACCTGCTTTAAATTATCAAGGGAGTCTTGATGCTCCCGGATATTCTTTTCCTTACATAGGGGGTGATGCTACTTATATCATTATTCCCAATGAAGTGATGGAGATGGATTGTTTATTAGAATATAAGGGAGAAGCATTTTACGGCGGGTCTTTAGCAGAACCAATGTCTTGCATCATAGGCGCTTTTCACGCTGCCTATCATACCATTCAGGGTAAATATATGCATCATATGGGAATAGTAAAAAATGGAAATATGGCAATTTTAGCCGGAGCAGGTCCCATGGGTCTTGGAGCAATAGATTATGCCTTGCACAGTGATAGAAGACCTAAATTATTAGTGGTTACTGATATTGACAAGGCAAGATTGAAAAGAGCTTCCTCAATTCACACTGTAGATGAAGCTAAAAAAAGAGGGGTTGAATTAAAATATATAAATACCAAAAATATTGAAAATCCGGAAGCATATCTTATTTCAATCACTCAAGGTAAAAGATACCATGATGTATTTGTTTTTGCACCGGCGAAAGAAGTGGTAGAACAGGGAGATAGCATTTTGGCAAAAGATGGCTGTTTGAATTTTTTTGCTGGTCCGAGTGACCCAGAATTCTCTGCAATGCTTAATTTTTATAATGTCCATTATGCATCGACCCATATTGTAGGAACAAGTGGTGGAAATACTCAGGACATGATTGAATCCCTAAAAATGATGAAAAAAAATCTCATAAATCCAGCTGCGATGATCACTCATATCGGTGGATTAAACTGTGTGGTGAATACTACTTTAACTCTTCCTAAAATACCAGGTAACAAGAAGTTGATCTATACTAATATTGAGATGGAACTTACTGCAATTTCCGATTTTAAGAAAAAAGGAAAGACGGACCCTCTACTGACTCATTTGGCCAAGATATTAGAAAAGAATAATGGTTTATGGTCAGCAGAAGCCGAAAATTTTTTACTTAATAATGCAAAATCAATAAATTAGATCCAAACCCTAAGCATTATTTAAGTCAAAATAAACTTTATGTTTTATTTTAGTAGTATTTTTCCAGAAATATTTAGTAAGGGGCTTGACCTTTGGAGCGGTAAAAGGATAGTTGGAGGTGATTAATTTGAAAAAAAGTAAGATTGTCATTGTAGGAAGTTATAATACAGATTTAATGTTCAAAACTCCCTGGCTTCCCAAACATGGAGAGACCGTTTTGGGTGGACCATTTAAATTGGGGCCGGGAGGAAAAGGCTCAAACCAGGCTGTAGCGGCAGCAAGATTAGGTGCCGAAGTATGTTTTGTAGGTTGTATAGGAGAAGATTATTTTGGCGAGATTGCCAGGAACAATTTTATAAAAGAGAAGATCAACATTGACTATCTTAAAATAAGCAAAACTCAGCACACGGGCATGGCCTTTATTTTAGTAGATGACAAAACTGCTGAAAATATGATAGTGGTAGCTCCTGGGTCTAATATGGAAATAGATATTCCATTGGTAGAAAATGCACGAGATCTCATTATAAGTGCAGATATAGTCCTACTGCAGTTAGAAATTCCGGTGGAAATTGTAGAACATGTGATAGGCCTGGTGTATAAATCTAACCATACTATTTCCATTCTTAATCCTGCTCCGGGGAAGAAACTGGAGAAAAAAGTTTTAGAAAAAGTATCTTTAATGACTCCCAATAGAAGTGAATTGGAGTTAATAACTCATCGAAGTGTTAATACAGTTAAAGAAGCTGAAAAAGCTGCTAAAGAAATGATATCTGCTGGAGTAAAAGATGTTGTTGTTACCTTGGGGAAAGAAGGGGCTTTAGTCGTTAATTCGAAAAAAACTACCCATGTATCTACTTTCGAAGAAGTAAAGATTGTGGATACTACGGGAGCAGGAGATGCCTTTAATGGAGGCTTGGCTATTGCTCTTTCTGAAGGAAAGAATTTAGTGGAAGCGACTTATTTTGCTAATGCTGTCGCTAGTCTCAATGTAACCAAAATTGGTACTGCTCCTGCTATGCCTTATCGCAAAGAAGTGGAGGAGT
>DASRME010000233.1:0-4237 GCA_035648095.1 Atribacterota bacterium
GGAGCCGCTTTTTCAAATTCCTGTAACTTTACTGCCGATTCTTTTTCTTTCCTTATCTTGCTTAATTTAATTTCTACTTCTTTAATATCGGGTGGAGAAATGGTATTTTGCAATTTAACTCGGGAAGCCGCTTCGTCTATCAGATCAATAGCCTTATCCGGTAGAAATCTTCCTGAAATATAGCGAGCTGATAAATAAGCTGCTGCCTTTAAGGCTTCATCGGTAATTTTTATCTTGTGATGAGCTTCGTACTTGTCTCTAAGTCCTTGCAATATTTTAACGGTCTCCTCTATTGAGGGTTCGGAAATATAAATAGGTTGGAACCTGCGCTCTAAAGCAGCATCTTTTTCTATATATTTTCGGTATTCATCAGCTGTAGTTGCGCCAATAACTTGAAGTTCTCCTCTTGCTAAAGCAGGTTTTAATATATTAGAAGCGTCGATTGCTCCTTCAGCTGCTCCGGCACCTACCAAGGTATGGATCTCATCAATAAATAATATAACATCATTTGACTCCTGAACCTCTTTGACAATCTTCTTTAATCTTTTTTCAAATTCGCCTCGGTATTTTGTACCAGCAATAATTAATGCTAAGTCAAGGCAGATAATTCTTTTATCTTTTAATATTTCCGGAACATCATTATTAGTAATCTTTTGTGCCAAACCTTCCACAATAGCCGTCTTTCCTACCCCGGCTTCTCCTATTATGCAAGGATTATTTTTCTTTCTTCTACTTAAAATTTGTATCACTCTTTGAATTTCTATATTCCTGCCAACAACCGGATCTAATTTATCTTCTCGAGCTAATTTAGTTAAATCTCTTCCAAATTCATCTAAAGCAGGGGTTTTCGTTATTCTTTTTTCTGTGGTAGATGAAAAGCTTTGTGATTCACCCTCCATTAGAACTTTCATAATCTCTGAATAAACATTATCCAAGTTAACCCCTAAATCATTTAAAATTCTAACTGCCACTCCACTTCCTTCTTTTATTAACCCTAACAATATATGTTCAGTGTCAATATAATTATTTTTTAATTGACTTGCCTCTTGAGAAGCTAATTCTAAGATTTTTTTCGCTCGGGGCGTAAAAGCAATCTCACCAATCTGTTGATACTCGCCTTTCCCTACTAATCGCTCTACTTCTTCTATTACTTTATCTATATTTAATCCTAATTGTTTTAAAACCTGAGAGGCGACTCCCTCTTCTTCTTTTATTAAGCCAATAAGAATATGTTCGGTTCCTATATAATCATGATTCAGGTTTATTGCTTCTTCTTGAGCTATCATTACTACCTTCTTTGCTTTTTCGGTATATCTCTTAAACATTCTTTATACACATCCTTCCGTTTTAGTAAATAATTTTATACTATTTAGTTAGCTAGTTAAAAATAATTGAACAATTATCTCATCCACTAGTTAGCCAATTTGTCAATCTGCCGGTTAATTCAGTTTACCGGACTTCCGGCCAATTCAGTCACTAATATTTGATCTATTTTTCTCTCTCCTGCACGATATATGAAATACGATATGCTAACGACTATCGACTATTCATTCATAACTAATTTATCTCTAATCAATACTGCTCTTTGCAAATCTCGGTTAAAAGGATTTAAATCTTTGCCAGCTAACATTTGCAAATAAGCAGGTTGAATTAATAACATTAATTTGTTTAGAGTACCTAAACTAAGATGGGGAATTATTCCTAACTCTACTCCAAACCTTAATTTAGATAAAAGTTCCATTGCTTCCACCGATGAAATGATACGGGCACTACTCAAGATACCGTAAGCTCTCCAAGCTTGATCTTCCAATTGACTTTTAGAATTAGATAAAAGATCTCTTCTTACTTTCTGCTCCTTGTTTATTATCTGTTGATTAACCTTTTCTAAATTATCGATTATTTCCTCTTCAGAAAGACCTAAGGTAATTTGGTTGGAAACCTGAAATAAATTTCCCATTACTTCAGTTCCCTCTCCGTAATATCCTCTTACTACATAACCTATTTTAGATATGGCTTTCAATATGTCATTTATACCATTTACCATTACTAACGCCGGTAAATGTAACATGATGGAAGCTCTCATCCCGGTTCCCACATTAGTGGGACAGGAAGTTAGATATCCTTCTTTTTCGCTAAAAGCATATGTTACTTTTTTTTCAATTTCATCGTCAATCTTATTAATAAATTCCCAAATATTACTTAATTGTAACCCTGGAAGTAAATATTGAATTCGAAAATGGTCTTCCTCATTAATCATGATACTCAATGTCTCTTTTTGATTAAAAACACAACCTCTATAAAAGCGTTTCTCTCTGGCATGATAAATGCTAACCAGGTGTTTTTCCACTAAAAATTGATTTTCCTGAGGAGTCAACTCATCTAATAAAAGTAAATTAGAATCCTTAAAAAGAGAACCTTCTTCTATAACCTGCCGACTAAGCTCAAATATATTCTTTAGTTCGGCTTGTTTCGCCCTTGGCGAAAAAGGAATGCCTTCCACATTTCGAGCCAATCTGATTCTTGAACTTATTACTATATTACATAAAGGGCCTTGTCCATTGGTCCATTCAGCGGTAGATTCTTTCAAATTTTGCAATATTATACTTTTATCTTTATTTTGCATTTTTTATCTTTAATACTCCTTCAAGATTCATTATCTCATCTCTCATCTTTGCTGCCTTCTCGTATTCTTCTTTTAGTACTATTTTCTGCAATTCCTTTCTGAGTTGTTTGATTTTTCTTACTTTGTTTAACTTACTCCGGGAGTGCCGCGGGATCTTACCCACATGTTCACTATTTCCATGTAACCTTCTCAAAAGAGGAGTCAGTTGTACTCTGAAATCGTGATAGCACATGCTGCAGCCTAATTTTCCAGATCGTTTAAACTCATGATAGGTTAGTTGACAATTACTACACTTTATCTCTTTGTCCGCAATAATTCCTTCTTCTTTATGGTAAAGATCTATAGCGTTTAACAGGCCGGCCAGTAGATCATTAATATCAAACTGAGGAATAGGAAATACAGTAAATTTATCGCTAAAGAGAGGGGTGCAATCTTTGCAAAGATGAATCTCTGTTTTTTTCCCTCCAACAATTTTAGTAAAAGTTTTGGTGGCTTCTTTTTTCTTGCATATTTGACATAACATTTATATTTAGTTTTCCTCCAACATTTCTTATCATTTACCACTTACTTAAATTCCGTTTAAATTATAATTTATAACATAAATAATTGTCAATTACTTCACGTCCAACTAATTGAGTAAATAAATTTTCTTTAAATCATTTTCGTTCTATTCCAGCTCTTGATTACTGATTTCAGTATTCTATATTTAAACTCTTCGGAGCTTGTTTCTTATTTTATAAACTTCAATATCAATTCCATCACTTCATTAATCATATCCTGAGAGATATCATCAGAAGAAACGGATGAATCAAACCAGGAGTTAACATGATTCTCTAAGATTAGTTTGCTTACTTGATTAAGAGCTGACTTAACTGCAGCTATTTGAACCATAATATCTGAACAGGATCTTTCCTCGATAAGCATTCCTTGAATACCCCTGATTTGACCCTCTATTCTTTTTAATCGGCTTAATATTTTTATTTTTTCCAATCGATTAAAATATGATTCATTCATAAAGATCACAATTTATCCTATAATTTTATTATACCCTATGGGGGTATATAAATAATATAATTAAATTTTAGAGTTGTCAAGCTAAATTAGTATATAGTATATAGTATTTAGTTAAGATATAACTATATTGGAATTATAAATCAGAAAATTAGATAGCAAGTTTCGAGTTAAAAGTAACAAATTTGAAGGTAGGAAGTAGAAAGGTAATTGATGGGACTTATGTTTACTGAAAAGCGAAAACTTATCTCTGCAAACCAGTCCTCTTTTATCTAAAAATTATTTACTAAATATGCAAGCGGCTTGTTTTGCTTTCAGTATGATGCGTCGCTTCTACTCCTGAATCCTAGTTTTCTTCACTCGTTGTTATATTTTTCTGCCTTCTGAATTCTTATTTCTGTTTTCTTTCTTCTTTACTATATACTATATACTATATACTAATTAACTGGTTAACTGAATAGCAGCGTGATATAATAATTTAGAAATAATTTTAAAATTAATTCACATTTATATGACACATAAATTAAAAAAAGAAAATGTCACTATTTTTAAAATGAGTTTAAGATCAGAAAATGATGAAAAATAATTTTATAGAAGAAGAAA
>DASRME010000234.1:0-2535 GCA_035648095.1 Atribacterota bacterium
CTTTAAGTATTATTGAAGAAATTAAAGAGGACAAAACAATCCAAGGTATTTGGAAAGCTTACACAAAGAGATTTGTTTATGCCAATGATATTGCATTTGAGGATAGCATTGCAGCGCTAATAAAATTATTTGAGATGTATAGTAAATAATGTTTTGCTTAAGCGAGAATTAGGAGTGCTAATTATTGCCATTTAAATAGACAGGTGTTCATGCTCAATAACAGGGGGAAGTGTCATGCTTGATAGAAAAGTTATAAGAGAATTCTTAGATGAAGAACTTAAGGAAACGGAAGTACCTGATGATATCTTTAAAGAAGTACTTGTAAAGACTTTCTGTAAGTATGTTGAAGCTGACTATTATGAATGGTTGAAAGACAATTTCAAATCATTTTTTAATTGCGGAAATCCCGATTGGCAATGGATAAGAGAAAGGATTAAAAAAGTATAGGAGATTATAAAAAATAAAAACTGGACAAAAGTGATTACATTTATTATAATGTGTATACAGTATTGTCCAGAGAGGTTTCTATGAATAAGAAAGATGAAAGAATCCATAAAGTTTTTAAAAAGTACAAAGGTTTTGCCAGGACAAAAGATATTCTGGCAGCAGGAATACATACTCGCAATATAAAAAGAGTAAGAGAAAAAGAGCAGGTGGTACAGGTGAAGAGGGGTCTCTATCGACTGGCAGATATTCCTCTAATTTCTAATCAGGGTTTTGTTGATCTCGCCCATGCTGTTCCGGGAGGGGTTATATGCCTTCTTTCGGCCCTATCCTATTATGAACTGACTACTTTTAACCCTTCAGTTATCTCAATGGCTATCTGCCGGGGTTCAAGGAAGCCTAAAATCAATTATCCTCCTGTTGAATTCTATCATTTTTCAAAGAAACAATTTGAAGCAGGTATTAATAAGATAAAGATTAAAGGTCATGAAATTCGTATCTATAATCCGGAAAAAACTATATGTGATTGTTTTCGATATAGAAACAAGCTGGGTCTTGATATAGCTAAGGAAGGACTTTCTGAATATCTCAAGCGCAAGGATCGTGATCTGGAAAAACTGCTTGAATATGCTGAAATTTGCCGAATAAAGCCACTACTGCAGACATGGCTTAATGCTATAATTTAAAAGTCGATAGAGGAGTAAACATATTGCTTTTCTCCGAAAATCGCGACTTTACGATGTAAATCAGGGATTTAATGAAATAATGAAGAGAATAACTTCCTTCTTAAAACCGATAGTGGACTCAATTAAGGACAAAAACAAAGAAGATAAAACTTGGGATGCAATAACAGGCTGTTGGAAGAAATAGAATGGAATAAATAGAGAAGATATGTCAAGTCGATAATCCGGTAACTCTTAGTGGACAACCTATGAGATTTGAGGAGCTTCTTAGCCGGATGGTTGAGGATTTAGGGGAAAATAGTGATATACCCATTTTAAAAATAAAGAGGGTATTATAATGAAATTTCTGACCAAATCTTTATATATGAGTGGACAGCAATGCTCAAGGCTTTTATGGTTTTCTTCCAGACAATCAATTACCGGAACTTTCTTTGTATGACCAACATAAATTTGTCCAGGGAAGAGACTTTGAGAACTATGTAAAAAAACTTTTCCCTGACGGTTTAGATTTAGGCAATCTTAAACATGGCGAAAATATTAAAGAGACTCAAAATTTAATTCGTCAAGGCGAGACAATTTTCGAAGCATGCATGGTTTATAAAAATCTTTTCTTTAAAGGTGATATCCTTGAGCCCTCAGCTGATGGATGGAACCTTTATGAGATAAAGGCATCAACGGAAGTAAAGAAAAAGAAAGAGTATATTCCCGATTTGGCATTTCAAAAATATATTTGTGAAAAAAACGGGATAAAGATAAAAAATTGTTTCATTGAATATATTAATAAAGATTATATTAAGCAAGGGAATGTCATTCCAAATGAGTTGGTATTACAGGAAGATGTAACCGGGGAGGTCAATCAAATTGATGATGTTGAGGAAAACTCAGAGAGATATATTGAAATAATAGAACAGGCGGAACCTCCCGAAATCTCCATATCTAAAAAGTGCAATAAACCATATGATTGTCCTTTAAAAGATGAATGTCGGAATAATCTTCCGGAATATCATGTGCTTCAATTAACCAATTGGCGGGAATATTGGGAGTTGTTTGAAGACGGAATATTAGATATCAAAGATATTCCCAAAGACGAAATATTATCTTCCAATAAAGATCGAGTCATTAAAGAAGCAGTTGATGGAAATAAAATAATAATCAATAAAGATAAAATAAGAAATTTTTTAAAAGAATTACAATACCCGCTTTATTATTTTGATTTTGAAACATTCGATACCGCAATCCCCATATTTGATCAGTCTAAACCATACCAGAAAATTCCTTTTCAATATTCACTTCATATCCAGGATGAAAATGATAAAGTAAAACATTTTGATTTCCTTGCCCGGAGAGAAAAAGATCCCAGGCCTGAATTGTTGGTTAGGTTAGAAAAAGAAATCGGACAAACAGGGAG
>DASRME010000235.1:0-9374 GCA_035648095.1 Atribacterota bacterium
CATGGCTTTGCGTCTTATCCTTTCGGATAATTTGCCTTTTTCAGCCCATTTATTAAAATTAGTTATTTTCTTTTCAAATTGCAAAAACAAAAAATAAGTCGGTAGTCTGGCAGTCTTGGCACTTTAAGTGCTTTAGACCCATGACTTTGCGTCCTATCCTTTCGGATAGTTTGCCTTTATCAACTTTGAGTGATAATTTATTCTTTTTTTAAATTTCCCTTATCTACTTATTATATTCCCCATAATAGACAATTTTAGACATTAATTTAAAGTTTTATTAAATAAATAATCCTGCATTAATAGGATTGTTTTTGCTATTTAAGGCTTTCCCCTGGCTTTAAGTGTAGTCTATTTATTATCTTTTACCAGATTCCAAATGAAAAAGGATACGAAAGATACAGTAAAAGAGACAATACCAAAAGTATCCTCTCTCGGCCAGGGAGAAAAATGGGTTAATTGAATAGTTAGAGTTTCGGGGTGTACCAAAGAGTTTGCGGCCATATATAACCACCCGAGTAGACCAAAAATAAATAATGTAAAAGTTGCTGCTTGAACTATTTTTCTCATAATGATATTCTATATTATATTATTTAAAAAAACAATAATTATTCAAATCTTATTTTTAATTTATAACTCTAAGATAATTTTGGGTATCTAAATGAAAAAAATAATCTCTAAATTTTATAACTATTTGGCAAATGACTCTTTATACAGAAATTCAATTTTTTTAATGTTAAGCACGGGGGTGATGGCTGTATTCGGTTTCTTCTTTTGGATTATAAATGCACGTCTATACTCTGCCGATCAAGTAGGAATCGGGGCAACACTTATTTCTGTCATGACGTTGATTTCAAGTTTTAGCATCCTGGGCCTTGGAAACGGACTCATCAGATATCTGCCCACATCGAAGAGAAAAAATAAAAAAATAAATACTTCATTCACTCTAGTTGCTCTAATGTCAATTTTAATATCAGTAATTTACCTACTATTTCTGAAAAACTTTTCTCCAATATTACTATTTGTAAGGGAAAATATTATTTTTTCTTTGTTGTTTATATTATTTGTCGTCATATCTTCACTGAGTATAATATCAGAAAATATTTTTATTGCCTACCGATCATCACAATTCATGTTGATAAAAAACACTATTTTTAGCATTGTAAAACTAATTTTCCCACTACTTCTATTATCACTAGGAGCCTATGGCATATTCATGTCAGTGGGGATAGCATCGATTGTTGCTTTTTTATTTGTTCTGGCAATTCTTACCTTACGTTTCAATTACTTACTTAAACCAATTATTGATGTAAGTGTCATAAAGAAAATGGTTAAATTCTCGCTTGGAAATTATGCCGCAGAGCTTATGGGAGGACTGCCAAATTTAGCCTTACCAATACTTATAACCAATTTAATTGGAGCTAAGTTTTCGGCATATTATTATATGGCCGTAATGATTGCAGGCCTTCTCTACGTTATCCCAATGGCGACATCCCAATCATTATTTGCAGAGGGAAGTTATAATGAGAAAGAGTTAAGACTTCATGTAAAAAAAGCAACTACAATAATTGCGTTAATTTTAATTCCAGCAATTATTATTATAGTTTTTTTAGGTAAATATATCCTCTTAGCTTTTGGAAAAGATTATTCTTCCGAAGGGTTTAGATTATTACAAGTATTTGCCATGTCAGGGGTTTTTATTGCAGCGAAGAATGTCTGTGGAATTGTTTTAAAAGTAAAAAATAAAATAAAAGAAATCGTTTTTGTTGATATGATTACTGCTTTATCTATTTTGGGATTAAGTTATTTTTTAATGCCAATATACTTTTTAAAAGGTATTGAAATAGCATGGGTTGTTGGACACGCACTTTCGGCAGGTATATTTTTAATCGTAACTAAGAAGAGTTTTTAATTTTATATTCGTCAATTACTTCTTTATAAATCTTTTCAATCTTCCTTACATGTTTTTTAGTATCAAATTGTCCAATTCTTTTTTGTATATTTTGGGCCAATTGATTATATAGTTTTCTATCTGTTAAAAGTATTTCTATATTTTTTGCAATTTCTTTAGGATCCAGCTCATTTTCTACGAGAAGTCCGCCATTACCTATCGCCTCTGGACTCAGTTGTATTTTTTCATTCTCAGATACTTCACCTTTAAAAAAAACATTTTCTTCTAAGTGCAAGTTTTTAACTATAAATTCCAGGTTTTTTTCGCTCTGGGAGGTGCAAAATTGTTTTCCGTGCAAGGTGCATTTCTACTTGCCATTTACAGGAGTATAAAAGAAATCACGTAATTTCAATTTTTTATAGATATTTATATTTCTATCATCGAAATTTAATACTCTAACTTCATGGCCTAATCTTTCCAAGTCTTGTTCTAAATTATAAGTAAATATTTAAATTCCTCCCATTGACGGAGGGTGATCCATTGTGACTATTAATATTTTATACTTCTCGTAATGATTGAAAATTAACCTTTCCCGCAATTAAATAATAATCTCTTTAATTATACTAAATTTCTATATATTTTTTTAATACTCTTTTATACACTTTTTCCAGATTATTAATATGTTCTTCAATACTAAAATGAGCTGACTTTATATGGGCTCTTTTCCCCATTACTTTAAGTAGATTTTGATCTTTAAATAATTTTATAATTTTATTTGCAATGTCCTTAGAATTTTTAGGTTCTACTAAAAAGCCTGTCCTTCCATCTTCCAACCATTCTGGAATTGCACCTACATTGGTACCTACGACAACCCTACCAACACTCATTGCTTCTACCCCTACTAAGGAAAATGCCTCCGGACAAATAGATGGTATTACAACCACTGTAGATTTTCTATAATACTCTTCTATCTTTTCGTAAGCAATTTTCCCACGAAATTTAACATTTTTACTTAATTTTAAGTTTTTTGCATGTCTTTCAAGTCTCTCTCTTTCAGGTCCATCTCCGACAATATCACATATGACTTTTGGTTGCTTTTTTAAAATAAGGGGTATTGCATTTAACAAATACTCAACCCCCTTCTCTTTAGATAGTCTCCCAACATATAATATTTTTTTTGTATCTTTAACCTCATTGTATTTGAATAGTACTATACCATTAGGAATAGTGATTATTTCACTATTAATGAAGTTTTGCTTTTTAAAATTTTTTTTGATGTTCTTGCTAGGAGCAATAAAGCTATCAATATTATTTAAAAGGATTCTATAAACTTTTTGTTTTATCTTTTCATAATAATATCCCTTAATACTTCCGATACATCTGATACAATGCTCTCCAAAATTTTTTTCACAAATTTCTTGTGACGGAAGCATTCTCCCCATAGGACAAAAAAGGCTGTAATCGTGAAGAGTCATAACTACTGGAATATCTCTTAGGCAGGCTAAGACAGATGGTGATACTTGATTATCTATATAATTAAGATGAACAATATCGGGCTTAAAATCCTTTAGAACCTCCTTGGTTTTAAAATAAGATTTAAAATTGAAAAGTTTATTAAAAAACCATTTAATAGTATCCCTATTCTTCTCTCCTCCAAACTCATAATCACTAAAATGTTCTTTCCCGTAATAAACATCACTCGATAAAATCTTGACAGTATGATTTTTTTTCCCCAATTCACCTCTAATAAGTCCTATATAAGTTGATACACCGCCATATTCAACCCCCGTATCGTTTATTACTAAAATTTTCATTTGGCTTTAGCCCTTCTAATATTTTTTTAGGTTTTATATTTCTCAATGACATTTTTATAAACCTTCTCGATCTCTTCTACATGTTTTTTAATATTGAACCGTTTTGCCTTTTCCATCGCATTTCTTCCAATTTTCTCCATCAATTTTCTATCTGAAAGTAATTTAATCACATTTTCTGCAATTTGTTTTGGATCTCCTGGTTCAACAAGATAACCTGTTTCCCCATCTTCCAACCATTCTGGAATTCCTCCGACTTTGGTACCTATTACAGGTCTCCCAACGCTCATAGCTTCTGATCCAATTAATCCAAATGGTTCGGGCCATACAGAAGTAACAATTACAATATTGGCTTTTTTATAATATTTTTCTACCTCACTATACAAGATCGACCCGATAAAAGTCACATTATTTTCTAGATTTAATTCTTTTGTTAAAATTTCAAGCCTATGCTTCTCATCCCCATCTCCAACAATATCAAGATGGACTGTTGAAATTTTTTTAATAATGAGTGGCATGGCTTTTATTAAATACTCAGCTCCCTTCTCTTTTGCGAGCCTGCCAGCAAACAAAAGATTATCGCTCTTTTCCATTTTTGAATATTTAAATAGTTTAATTCCACAGTATATTTTTTGAACTGGCTTAATTCCACATTTTTCTATAATATCTTGAGTATATTTACTATTTGAAATAAAAGTATCAACATTTCTTGATAATCTCTTATATATCGCAAGTCTAAATTTATGATAGTAATATTTAATACCAATACACTTACGACAATTCCTTCCAATGACAGTTTTGCAAATATTCCTTGATTTTGAAGGGGAAAGCATAATTACATTAGGGCAAATTAGTTCATAACTGTGAATGGTCATTACGGTAGGAGTGTTTTTTAAAAGAAGTAATATTGAAAAAGATACTTGGTAAAATATATTGTGTAAATGGATAATATCGGGCTTAAATTCTTTTAGAAGTTTGTTTAATTTTAAATAAGAAAATGGGTTAAAAATATAATAGAGACCCTTAAATATGGAGGTTTCGCTAAAACCCTTGAATTCATAATCGCTGAATTTTTTTTCCCCCATATGCGTATCGCTTGAAAATATTTTAACAACAAAACCTTTTTTTTCTAAGCCTTCCTTGAGATTAACAATATATGTTAAATCCCCACCATATTTAGATCCATAATCACATATCATTAATATTTTCATTTAAATACCTCTGACTTTCCATTATTGTAAATTATGTTTTTGTTTTGATTGAGAAATTCTGTTGGAAAATTGTAATTTATTGTCTCGCCCTTGATAGATACAAAAGCTCTTTTTTTAATTGTATTGGTATAACTAGAATAAACATATGCCTTTTTATCCATTGTTAAAGGTAAAACACTCTTTACTATTCTGTTTTCATTGATATGTGGCACTAACCAAAACTTATTAACTGCGCGGTCATCTACATATATTTTATCATCATTATTGGATTCTTTGAATAACCATGCTGCAGATTTTATTTCTGATTTATGGACATAAAATTCGTCATAACCTCTTCCAAAATTGTTCAATTGCATAGATGGTTCTTGGGGGCCACCTACAATTTGAGGAATAAACCCGGAAATAAACAAAAAGTAAAATATAAAAACCATTGATACAATAACCGTTATAAGGTTTTCTTTTCTAAAAAATTTAAATATAACCAAACAACCTAAAACAGCAGGCAAAGATAAAACAATTAAGCCTTGCTGATAAAGTCTCGTTAAATCATATTCTATTGACGCAAATGGTAAGATTATTATAGCTGCAATCCATAAAAGATTTCCAAATGTCATAATGATATATTCAGTATCTATTTTATATTTTATTAATTGGGTAAATATAAGGTATAAAGTGCCAAATATAATAAATATTTTTACTAATTTCTTAATTATTTCTCCGAATAAATACGTTTTTGATGCAGTACTCTGGGATATTCTTAGAGGTAAAAGTTCAGAAAATGTAACTCTCGGCTGATAACTTTCATATTCTTTTGGCGGATAGAGATTAATGTCTGATTTATCTTGGTATTCCTGCGTCACTTCTTTTATATAATTTTGCAATAAAGTTGTTAAGTCTTTTGTTTTATAAAATATATTCCATTGTGAACTAAATGAAGCTCCTTCAGTCCTTACATCTTCACTAAAAATCTTTCCCATATTTTGGACCGTTTTTATAGAAAAATCTATAAAATTCCTAGAAGTTTCAGTAAATTGTGCATTCCAAAATATGGTAAAAACAGTGAGCAAAATAACAATTCTTCCACCAAGGAAATGACCTTTAATGCTTAATTTCTCATGATTCTTTAAGTTTAATATCTTGTATATTATAGAGAAAGGCTTTTTGCTTTCAGTTTTTCTAAAAATTAAATATACCAAATAAGTAAAAATATAGAGGAAAACAGCCAGGTAAGCAGTTGAATAGTGTGTAACGACCATCGAAAAACAAAAAATGAGAAAAAAAATATTCTTGAGTAGGGAACTAAGGTTTTTATTAAATAAAACAAGCAGGGACAATGTAAAAAAAAGAAAGGAAATTTCTTGTCTGATTGGTATACTCCACCATGTTATGAATACTGGCTGGGATATAAAAAAGAAAGTAGCTATAAAAGCAAATATATTTTGTGTGTATCTTTTTAGAAACAGATATACACCGACCGGTGTAATTGAATAAATTAATGGGATAATTATTTTAAAGATATATTGATCGTTAATTCTTAAGAAAGATGAAAGTATTGTTGGAAGAAGAGAAACGCTTAAACAAGTATTATAGGCATCAGGAAACAAAGAAATATTCCACTGTTGATTTGCTTTAACTAATTGAAATATATGGTATTCTTTATTTATATCAACACCCGAGACATACAAGCCTCTTAACCAGCCAGTCATGAGCAATGAGATACTCAACATCAAAATTGCCCAAGGATAAATATTATGGTTAAGTTTTTTTCTAAATAATACTATAGTAAATACATAAGCAGCAATTCCTCCAAGCATAAACATAGTTACATAATTTGAGCCCTGATTGTTGAGAATGATTGCTCCTAGAATACTTAAGAGAGGAAAAATCACAGGAGTTACAAAGAAAATCTTATTTAGCCAATCCAGTTTTGGTAGCTTGATTTCAATTGAGATTTTTTTATTTCGTTTGTAAGCAATAAGCCAAAAAATTATCAGAAAAATATTAAAACTAATAAGCAGGGGAATTAACGAGAGTGGTCTATTAATTCCAACCAATGGCAAAGCGTAATTAATAAATAATCCTCCAAACATCAAAAAAGCAATACTTAATCCAATTGTGTAAACCAAATATTCCCAAAAGCCAATTTTTCTGATTCTGAGCATTAACATAATTAGCAATCCGGGAATTGTTATTAAGAAGATAAATGAAAAAATCGCCCTTAAATAGAAGTATTGGATATCAAAAAGGACTAGAATAGTAGTAATTAACCAGAAGATTAAAATTCCAGAAAAGATTTTATTTCTTGTTAGATTCATTTTTATTTCTCCAGTTTTAATCTAATGAATCCTCTAAGCATTCCTAATATTGTGGCCAGTTCTAAACTAAATTGCATATAAGGAAACAGTAAATAATAAAGCTTAAGTTTCCTGAAAAATTTTACAAACCACCATAAATAGAAAAATTGTGGTAATATAATCAAGGTTAAAAACCCTAATAATATATTAAAATATGCTACAAGAAAAGTTAATAATAATATGAACAGGGGGAACGGAAATACTGGGGGTATTTTATTATACTTGAGATAACGCTTCAATGTATTTTCACTTCTATTAAAAGTCTGCTTTAGAAAGTAAAAAAATGATGTTCGGTGCTTATGGATTACAACGGACTCCTTGGTAAATAGTATCTTCTTGTTTTTAAACTTTTTATTAAGTCTATCACTCATTTCCGAGTCTTCTTGAAAATCAATATCCTCTTCCCATTCTCCAGCTTCTTTAAGTACCTTTGTTTTAAATGATGCATTTAAAGTATAAATACTTCCAACTTGAATAGGATCCTTTTGATTTATGGTTATTGGCCAAAACATATCTTTTAAATAAATATAAAATCTATAAAGAGGATTTTTACTTTTTCTAAATTCTAGTGGGGCTGGATTTCCATATCCTGTTTCCGCCATATATTTTTCCATGATTGTTTTAGTGGAGAATGGTATAGTTAAACCGCCAACAGCAATTACATCATCTCCATAAAATTTTGCTAAATTTTTTAACCAACTTGTTTTTGGTATACAATCATCATCAGTATAGGCTACTATTGTTCCATTCGCGTTCCGTAATCCAGTATTTCTAGCTGAACAAATTCCCAAATTTTTCTCGTGTTTGATTACTTTCACTGAATATTTTGAAACTATTTGATTAGTTTTATCAGTTGAGCCATCATCAACTACAATAATTTCGTATTTATCTTTAGGATAATCTTGCTTAGTTAAGGCATCTAGACAATCCTTTATGTACTTTTCTCCGTTGTAGGTACATACAATAATAGTGACAAAAGGTATTTTATTCATATTCATTGTGAATTCCTTATTGAAAAAATTTTGTTTATGATAGTATTTAATTTGGTGAATTTTTTTTATTTATATTGAGTTCTTGATGATTTAATATCATATTTATTGCTTCATCGAATGTTCTAATCACCGTATTCACATCTACTATCCTGCTTTTAGGTATACTTAGAACATTTTCCTTCATTATAGCAAGAAGTTTTGGATCATCAAGCAATTTCTTCATAGACTTTACCAAAGCATCAATATCATTATCCGGGATAATAAATCCATTTTTACCATTTTCTATTAATTCTATTGCTCCTGCTTTATCAGTAGATATAACCGGTAAACCATAATACAATGCCTCATTGATAACAAAACCCCAGGCATCATTATGTGTTGGGAAGACAAAAAAAACTGCCATAGAAAAATACTTGGCTTTTTCTTTACCTTCTACATATCCGATAAATTTTATGTCAACATTCTTTTTAGCTAATTCTTTAAGATTTTCTTCCTGGTCTCCTGCTCCGGCAATTAATAATACCGTATCACTTGAATTTAGCTGATTAAATGCTTTAATTAGATTATCAACTCCTTTTCCTTTGATTAAGTAACCTAGAGAAAGAATTATTTTTTTATTTTTAAATTCTGGTGGTTTAGATAGGGTAGTGGGCCTTACCAAAATAGATTCAGGCATGATTTGAAAAGATTTCATAATCTTCTCTTTAAGTACGCCTTCTTTTTTTAGATAACTCTCAGCAGCGCTACTAAAGGGAACTAATAAATCCGATTTAAAATAAAGATATTTTCTGTAAATTTTATAACCTGCTTTAATAAAGTTATATAATTTATTTTTGAAGAAGTTACCGGATGTTTTAAGGTATATGAGTGTGAATGCTTCATCTCCTATTCGTTCACTCCATAAAATAATCTTACTTTTTTTAATTTTAGCCATAACAAATAGAGTTAGAATAGAAATGACATTTTCGGGGTTTTCGGCAATAATGAAACAATCGAACTTATTTTTATACAATTCCTTTAGTAAGGAAAAATTGAAAACCAATGGTCCAATATTTAAGCTAGGAAGTATTTTATATTTAAAAGTGTAATTTTCTAAAGATGTACTCCATAACCTATCC